>CAINGK010000164.1 GCA_903848465.1 uncultured Verrucomicrobiota bacterium | reverse complement strand
TGTTATTGCTTCTGCCATGAGAGCCAACTTCGCAAAGCGGCCCTCCCACTTATTAACATCAAATTCAAAAGTACAGAGGAAACTTCAGCTTTTTTTGACTCAAGATGTGTATAAAGACCAGGGCGACAGCCCGCCCGTCTCCGAGCGTGTGGCAAACACCCACGTCTCGAACAAACAGCCCTGGTTGAAAAGCCGCCTGCGCTACTTTCGCCCCCATCCTCACCGCAAATCCCAGCATGGCGTGGCCTTGCCCTTCGTAGCTTTAGCGAAGGAGGGTCCGCACATTCCATGTGCGGTTCCGGCCGCTGCGGAGAGGTCGGCCAGCCCACCGCCTCCGGGCGGCATGAAGGTAGCGCGGTTGGTCCTCCAACCGCCGCCGAACTTCGCCCCGCCATCACCCTTCTATGTCCTTTGCAGGCCATTGACGGTTTCCACTGCATCCCTTACCATCCTCCCATGAGCACACGACAACTCAGCATCGGCGACTTCGCCGCGCATTGTCTGGAGGAGATTCAAGCCGTCCAGTCAGGAGACACCGTGCTCGAAATCCTCAGCAGCGGCGGCAAAGTCATCGCAGTGCTCAATCCAGCCCCGCTGAGCCAGGATCAATCTACGCTGGCCGAGTGGATGGATGCGCGCACCGCGTACCCGGTTGCGCCAGGACACCCTTTGGAGGAGCCGTCTTTTGGCGCGGCAGACGACGCAGCGTCCCAGGATTTCTGGCACCCGCTCACGGCGCTCCAGCAGTCAGAGCTTCAGCACGCTCCAGCAGTCACCTCGCCAGAATCGTTGCTGGGAGACGGCACAGAAGAGGAGTGGCAGGGCTTTGATGAGGCTCTGGAGAGCTGGCGTTCTGAGCAGGTGATCACTCCATTCTCAGCCGCTGACTTCCCCCATGCTGCTTGACACCAACATCGTCAGCTATCTTTTCAAAAGAGACAGCCGCGCCACGGCCTACCTTCCACATTTTCAGGGCCAGCGGCTGCACCTCTCGTTCATGACCGTGGCGGAGATCTACCGCTGGCCCTATGAGCGGAACTGGTCCGAGCAGCGCAGGCAGACCCTGGAGGCCTTTCTCCGCACGCACTTCACCATTCTGCGCTTCGACAACCAGTTGGCCTGGACCTGGGCTGAACTCGTCGGCCACACCATGCGCGGTCAGCCCATGTCCATCGCAGATTCCTGGATCGCCGCCACGGCCCTTCAGCACGGCATGCCCTTGGTCACGCACAATGCGAAGCACTTCAAGAGCGTTCCAGGCCTCACCGTCATCACCGAGCAATAGACCGCCTTGCCCGCAGCGCTGAACAGCGTCCGGCCATTGCCCGTCTTGCTGACGTCGCGAATGGTAAGCGTGGGGTAGTTGGAGGTCAGACCGCGCCAGTTGCTAGGCTAGGCATGTCCCGCTCATGCAGGATAGGGGTAGGAACGGCGCGATGAACGCCGCCCCTCCCTCCGAACCGGACTGGCAGGTCTCCCGCATCCGGCTCTCCAGTCAGAAGTTGGCTGCTGCACGCAGACTCATGAGTTCCAATGTCCGGGCCTCTTCCAG
>CAINGK010000163.1 GCA_903848465.1 uncultured Verrucomicrobiota bacterium | reverse complement strand
TCACGCCGTTGCCGCGGTGTATGCACCTGCCCTCCGCGCGCTGTCTTCGAGTGAGTCGATATCGTGTTCATTGCCGTAGCTGGTCTGCCACGAGGTCGATGATGCAACCGGTCTCAATAGGCACTTGCTGTGCCGCTTACCTTGGTTCTTGGTTCTTGGTTCTTGGTTCTTGGTTCTTGGTTCTTGGTTCTTGGTTCTTGGTTCTCGGTTCTCGGTTCTCGGTTCTCGGTTCTTGGTTGTCAGAGTGTGCGGCCAAGTGTGCGGCCAAGTGTGCGGCCAAAATGACGGTGATAATCGCTTTACTAGCTAGGAGAAGTGACCGGCCATGGCACCGGCCAAAAGGCTGGACAAGTGGCGGGAGTGGTAGCAAGGTTCCCCATGGCGAGAGAATTGTATGTCCGTCCGACTTCCATGGAGCCGCTGTTCCCGATGGATCAGGCGGGGGCGTTGAAGGAGCTGGCGTTCGATTTGGGCCAGAAGTCGGCGCAGCTCGGCGGGGCGTTGCATCCGATCACCCGCCAAGGCGTGGTGGAGCTGCTGCGGAAAATGAACAGCTATTACTCCAACTTGATCGAGGGGCACAACACGCACCCGGTTGACATCGAGAGGGCGCTGCAAAAAGACTATTCTGCGGACCCCGCCAAGCGTGCGCTGCAGATCGAAAGCCAGGCGCACATTGAGGTGCAGGTGCTCATGGAGCAGCGCTTGCAGGAAGATGAGACGCTGAAGGTTTGCTCTCCCGAGTTTCTGTGCTGGCTGCATGCGGAGTTTTATGCGCGCATGCCGGAGGAGTTTCGCCGGGTGAAGACGCGCAGTGGTGGGGAGGATTGGGTGAAGCCGGGGCAGTTGCGTGAATGCGAGGTGGAGGTGGGGCGGCATGTGGCTCCGGCTTTCACGTCGTTGCCGCGCTTCATGCAGCGCTTTGCCCAATGCTATGAACCGACCGGGCTGGAGCCTGCGCTGCGCCTGCTGGGCGCGGCGGCTGCGCACCATCGGCTGGCATGGATTCACCCGTTTCTCGACGGCAACGGGCGCGTCACGCGCTTGTTCACCCACGCCTATTTGATCCGGCTGAGGGCGGCAGGGCATGGCCTGTGGATGATGTCGCGCGGTCTAGCACGCCATCGCGAGGACTACCTGGCCGCGCTGGCCTCGGCGGATCTGCCACGGCAGGGAGATTTGGATGGTCGTGGCAACTTGTCAGATCGAGGGCTGACGCATTTCTGCCGGTTCTTTCTGACCACGGCCCTGGATCAGGTGGAGTTCATGACGCGGCTGCTGGACTTGGATGCGATGCAGGAGCGCATTCTGGCCTTCGCCGATCTGCTGGTGTTCCGCACGGCTGCGCCGAAGGAAACGCGCCATCTCCTCCGCGATGTGTTTCTGCGCGGCGAGGTCACCCGTGGGGAGGCAGGCCGCCTGTTGCAGATGCCGGAGCGAACCGCCCGCCGACATGTGGGGCAACTGATCGCCGATGGGGTGCTGGTCTCGAATGGCCCCGCCGCGCCAGTGCGGCTGGGTTTCCCGGCGAGTTATGTGGGGCATTACTTTCCACAGCTTTATCCGGCGGGGGTGGAACTGGGGAGGTGGTGAGGGGCGGCTATTGGGTGGGTGCTATTATGCCGACACAGACGTTTCAAACGGCAATCTGCTGGCCATTCCAAATTTGCTAATCTAAGCACTGCAGAAAATCCAATTGCGGCTTTTTTGGCAAATTCGATATTGTGTTATCTGAATTCCCGGAAAGTATCTCCAGTAGCGCTTTGGCAACCGCCTCAGCAAGTTTGCATGGTACGGCATTTCCGATTTGACGAAAGATTGCAGAAGTGCCGCCCACAAATTCGTAATTTACAGGAAATGTCTGTATCCGAATGGCCTCATCCACGGTTAAGCGCCTCAAACGCGCTGGGGCTTCGCCAAATACTGGTTCAAAACCTTCAAGTAGCTTCCCGTGGTATTCTTCTACCCACGGTTTTAATCCGCCATGAAGGCATTCCTCGTCAATAATTGGCGTTTTGTTACCTCCCATCGATGCGGGTAGGGTCGCACTAAATCCATCTAAAAGAACGGGCCTTCCCAAGCCATTGAACGTAAGCGGCACAGCAAGTGCCTATTGAGACCGGTTGCATCATCGACCTCGTGGCAGACCAGCTACGGCAATGAACACGATATCGACTCACTCGAAGACAGCGCGCGGAGGGCAGGTGCATACACCGCGGCAACGGCGT
>CAINGK010000162.1 GCA_903848465.1 uncultured Verrucomicrobiota bacterium | reverse complement strand
TTGATGACCGGGTGGCCCTCGTGAGCGCAGGCTTGTGGAATCACCACCTAGCCACCCAAGCCTGCAACCCATCCTGAGCGCAGCGCCCCTGCCACTTTCTGCTCGCGCTCATCCAGTTTGTTATCCGAGAACAAGTCTAGTGCTTAACTGCTTGCCCTTGGTCCTCGGGTATTCAATGCAGTCAAGCATGGCCTGAGTGTGTTTGGCAAGCTGGCCCAGTTGCGGCACAACTGGGCTGCATTGACAAAGCGCTTTAGTGGTTAAACAAGAACGCTGGCGAGTTGATCAAGGCCCACGCCAGATCCTGCGCAGCCGTAAGCCTCTTATTGCCGAGCTGCGTCTGGCTCAGACCAGCGTCACGACGAAGCTGGACCAGTTTCGGCTCAATCTGAATCGGTTTCTGCGTGTCGGTGTGCTTGGTTTCAAGCGCCACGAGTTGGGCATCGATGGGCAGCGGTTTGCTGGCGTTGGCGAGGACCTTCTTCTGGGTCTGGTAGTCCTTGAACTGGTTGAGGAAGTGCTGGGTCAGCAGGGCGTTCTGCTCTGGCGTGCGTTTGGCTGCCTTCAGCGCGGCGGCGACAGCGGCGGGAACACCGAAGCGGACCGTAGGATTGGTCGTGACCCACAAACGGAAACGGCCGGGGTTGTATTTGCCGTTCTGGAAATTGGAGGTCATCGTGATGCTGAACTGCGAACCTCCTTCTTGCGTCACAGGCTTGGCGAATTCAAAGGTGGCCTCATGGCGGAAACCGCCCTGCGGACTGACGGCCCAGCCACGGTCACGATTGCCTTTCTTGAGAGCCTCGGTGACGACAAACTTGTCCTGCTCGAAATCGGCCTTCGGATTTTTCAACAACTGCTCTTCTCCACCGCGCTTGCTGCGCTTGGCGTCGATAGGGTCCGTGCGGACGGTGAATTCGCCGAGGACGAAATTGCCATCGGTGGCAAGGCCGGGGCCGTTGCTGGGAAGGCGGTCGTCAGGGATCATCTCCAGCTTGATGGCGGTGATGTTGGTGAGCGTCGTTTTGCCGATGAGCATGTAGTTGCCGGCGGCTTCGCGGCCTGCGGGCAGCGCCGTGGCAAAGAGGCTGCCATCGGGCTGGACTTCGAGTTTCTCGACGCCAATGGCACGCTGCACTTTGATGCTGTCAAACGGCAGCCATTCCGTGGTGAGATCGAGATAGTTTTCCCACGCAGGCTGATTCGCAGCGGCGGTGTCCTGAACGGTCTTCACCTTGGCTTCGGCGGCGATGGTGGCGGCTTTGCGCGCCGCTTCCTTTTTGGCGATGTCCGGAGCGATCTTGGCTTTGTAGGCTTCGAGTTCCTTTTTCGCGGCGTCGATGGCGGCGAGGCGATCCTGCTCGGCTTTGGCGATGATCGGCTGCTGCTCGGTCTCCTTGACCTTTAGCGCGGCGGCAAGTTGGTTGTTCTCAGGATCAAGCTCCTGCATGGAGGCCAGGGCGGCGTTGATCTCCTTCTCGCTCGCATGACTGTTGAGGATGCGCAGGAAGATGGCATCGACGAGCTGGCGATCATCTTTGATCTCGCTGGTGAGCTTGGCAATGGCGTTGCCGGGATCGCTAATGGCATCGCCCACGGTCGGACCGCTCATGAGAGCCATGACGGGGCCGAGGTTGACCTCATTGCTGCGCTCGCACTCGCACACGGATTCGCGGGCGGGTTTGCCGAAGTTGGCCAGGAAGCCGTCCTGCAGCTTGATCTGGCCGTCTGCCAAGGCGGCGGCGCGGGTGCCTTTGGGCACGCCGGGGATGTTCGGCATGCTGCCGGTGACGGCGAAGACCGAGTCAAACAGCACTTCGGCAGGCAGGCGGCGTGCTTTGGCATGGCTGTAGTTGCTCTTGTCGTCCTCGTTCCACTTGTTGGTGGCGAGGCTCAGATTGTAGGTGCGGCTGTTGGCGATGATCTTCATCAGGTGGCGCACATTGAAACCGCTCTGAATGAATTCGTTCGTCAGGTATTGCAGCAGCTCGGGATTGCTCGGCGGATTGCCAGCGCGGATGTCATCAAGCGGCTCGATGACGCCGGTGCCGGTGAGGTAGCCCCACACGCGATTCGCGTAGCTCATGGCGAAGTAATCATTCTGCGGGCTGGTCATCCAGGTGGCAAACTGTTCACGGCGGGTGTTTGCCGTTTTGCTGACGAGTTCCGTTTCAAACGGCACATGGGGCGCGACGGGCTTGTTGGTACGCAGGTGCAGCACGTCACCGTCTTTTTTGTCGGAGACGATTTCGAACAGCGGCTTCGCGCCTTCGACGGCGCTGCCACCGATGGTCTGGCCTTTGCCGGCGGGATCGCCCTTGAGATCGACCTGGGCAAAGTAGGATGCGGTTTCGTAATACTGATCCATCGTCCAGCGCTCGAAGGGATGATCGTGGCACTTGTTGCAGTTGAAACGGGTCGCGAGGAAGAGGTGCGTGGTGTTTTCGCTGATCTCCTCGGCGGTACGCACGGTCTTGAAGTAAGCGGCGGGCGGGTTGTCCTTGTTGGAACCCGTAGCGGTGATGATGCGATATGCGAAGCGGTCATACGGCGTGTTGTCGCTGACCTGCTGCTTGATCCAGGTACGCAGACCGGTGGCACCTTCAGCCCCGAGGAATTTGGAGTTCACCTGCAGCATGTCGGCCCATTTGTTGGCCCAATGCTCCACGAAATCGGGATTGCCATTGAGCTTGTCCACCACCTCGCTGCGCTTGGTGCGGGTGTCGCGCTTGTCAGCCAGGAAGGCGATGACTTCTTCGGGCTTCGGCGGCAGGCCGGTGAGGTCCAGATGGATGCGGCGGAAGAAGTCCTCGTCGTTGCACAGGCCGCTCGGCTCGATCTTCATGCGCTGCCATTTCTGCGCGACGAGTTCGTCGATCTTGTTCCACTTCTCCGGCTCTTTCCAGGCAAAGCCCGTGCGATCGCCCATCACGGTGATGGTGGTGGCGGCATAGGAACCTTCAAAGCGGGCGAGGATCGGTGCCTCACCACGGCGCAGGCTGGTCATGAGGCCTTTCTTGTCGGCTTCGATGACATCGCCATTTCCGCTGTCCAAGAAGGCCTCGGCGGTAACATCTTTGACATAGCCATCCGCATAACGCGCGATGACGCGGAGCTGCTGGCGACCACCGACGCGCTCGATGACCGGATTTTTCGGCGACAGTTCGATGCTGATAACGCGCGGCGTTTTCATGTCCAGCTTCGCACCCAGACCGATCCAGGCTTTGAGCGACTCGTAGTACAGCTCGCCCGGCACGGTGAGCTGGCCGCCTTCATGCGGCACGCTGCCGCTGGCCTTCAGGAGCATGAGCGAATGCTCCGGCGAAGCGACGTTCGCGCGGCGACTGGAGAGGTCGTCAGCAAAGGCGAGCACATCATAAACGGGATCATAACCACGCAACGAGAGCTTGAAGCCTGCCTTACCTTCCTTCGCGCCGTGGCAGGTGCCTTGATTGCAACCGAGCTTCGACATGATGGGCATCACATCGCGCACGTAGTCAGGTTTCAGAGCGACGTTCATGCCACTCACGTTCACCGGGATGTTCGCGGTCTTGCCGAGGAAGGAGATTTTGACGTTGGTGGCGCCATCCTTGTCTGGACGCACCATGCCGCGGGTGTTGACGTCCACGACATCGGTGTTTTCAGAGGTGATCTTGGCCATGCGGGTAACGTCCGCACGGGTGCCATCACTCATGCGGGCGGTGACGAGCAACTGCGCGTATTCGGTGGGCTTGCCCATTTTGATCGTAGTCGGTTCGACATCAATGGAGGCGACTGTCGGGCCAGTGTGCAGGGTTTCGATTTTGTTGTCCTTCTCGATCACCACACGCACGCTGTCGTCCACGATCACGTCCGTGGCGGCGAGGATCTTTTCCTTCACTAGCGGCACGGAGACAAACTCCTTGGCAATGGCACCCGTGGCAGCGTCGATGAGGCGGATCTGGCCGTCCTGGCCCGCCACGGCAACGGTTTTGCCATCGGGGCTGAAGGTCACGCTGAAGATGCCGCAGGGGATCGCCGTGCTGCTGAGCTGTTTCACGTCTTTGGTGACCCAGGCATCCAACTCAGGGCCCTTGCCGCTCACCGTTTCGACGATCTTCTTCACCGCCTCAGGCATCGTGCTGTCGTAATCGCTGGCGTAGATGTTCACCGTGCCGGTTCCTTCATACGAAGTGCCGGCGGCGATGAGTTTGCCATCCGGTGCAAAATCGACGCCGAAAATGCGGCCCTGCATGCCGGGGAATTTGCGGATGAGGTTCGCGTTGTCACCGATCACACGCTTCGTCATGCGCTCCATGCGGTAAATTGCGGGCACGCCATCCGTGCCGCCAATGAGCACTTCATTGCGCAGCGGATGCCGCGCCAGCACCTGCACGCCGCCTTTGAGCGCGCCGGGGGTGATGGAGGTGATGTTATCGACAAAGCGCTGCGTCGCGACTTCGGTGAGCTTCACGCTCATGTCACGACCGCAGGAGACGACATGCTTGCCATTCAATCCCCAGACGGTGTCGAGCACCCAGTCGCTGTGCCCGCCCATGAAGAGTGTTTCCTTGCCGGTGGCGACCTCGATGGCACGCACCGCATTGTCTCCGCAGCCGAACGCGAGGTATTTGCCATCCGGCGACCAGCTCGCACCGTAGAGCGTGTCAAAGGTCAGTGACTTCGAGAGCTCCAGCTTCTTCGCCGCCACGTCCCAGATCTGGATTTCGCCCATGCGCGCCGGGCTGCCGCCGGTGAGCGCGATCTTCTTGCCATCCGGCGACCAGGCCAGCTTCTGAATGCGCTCCGCCAGGCCGACGAGACGTGAAACAATACCGCTGCCGTCCGCCTTATGGATCAAGACCTCATGGTAACCCGCCACCGCGATCATGCTGCCATCGGGAGAGTAATCGATCGAGGTGATGGCTGGAGCCTTCACATAGACCGGCGGGTGCGCCATGTCGTATTGCGCTTTGGCAGACGCCGGCGTGTCATCCTTCGCACCTTCAGCGATCCAGCGCTCGATCAGGGCGATCTGCGTTTCATGCAGCGGGTCGGCCTTCTGCGGCATCTCCACCTTGCCCTTTTCGTCGGGTTTGATCAGCTTCAGCAGGTTGGACTCCGCCACCTTGCCCGGCACCACTGCATGGCCTTCCTCGCCCCCCTTGAGCAGCGCCGCGAATTCCGTCATGATGTAGTCGCCCTTCTTCTTCGCGGGCTGGTGGCAGCCATTGCACTGCGCCTGGAAAATCGGGCGGATGTGCTTGTAAAAGGAGACCGGCTTGTTCGGGTCAATGCCTTCCTCCTTCTTCGGCGGTGCGGCATGCACGGCGGCGGCGAGAAAGAGTAGAGGAATGAGGAGACGTGTCTTCATGGGGTGGCGTTGGCGTTTTGACAAAATTAGGGCAGCCCAACACAACGCCGGTCCAATGTGCCGTCTTGCGCACCGCCCACCCCAGGGCGGGATCGTCCATGCGCAGAGCGGAGAATGACGGGCAGTTGCCTCGCCGCTAAGTCTCCCCCATGATGTGCGGCTCCATGGCCGACCTCCTCTCCACCAGCCTTTACCGCGAAGTGCGCGATCCCGCGTTCTTCCGCGTGCTGGCCGGGAAAAATGCACCCACGTATGTCGATGTGCTGGATGCGCTGGACCGCGAGTGTACCGAACAGCCCGACGGCCTGGAGCGTGATGACGCCATTGAAATCATCGCCGAAGTCCTCACCAAGCATCCTGAATTTCAGCCGGAAGCTGACGAAGATCATGCTGAAGATGAGCTGCTGGCAAGCGCTCTCCCCCCTCGTGAAACCTCACGCCGCTTGCTGGACCATCTGTCCCGCTGCCGCTGGCTGGAAGAACCCCCGCGCAAGGACTGGCGGCGTCGGCTGTATTTCGATGCGCATGGCTCCACGCTGATTGCCGCTCTGCGGCAGATCGCCCACCCGGAAGCGGCGGTTTTCACCGACAAGCTCACCGCCGTCTGCGCCCTGTTGGCAAATGAACCCGAACTGATCGAACGTCCGTTGCAAACTGTGGACGTATGCCTGGCAAACACGCGCCAGGGCCTCGGCGAGCTGCGAACCATGCAGAAATCTGTGCAGCGCCTCACGCGGCGGCAGCTTGAGGAGGACACGCTCAAAGGCAACCTCGCGCTCGTGTTCGAAGACTACGCAGAGCAGATCGCCCACGGGGCCTATGCCGAGCTGATCCGCGCCCGCCTGCCAGCCCGTCTGCCAGAGGCAGTGAGGCGCATCAGCGATCGTTTGCAGGATGATTCGACGGCGATGGCGGAGATGCAGACGGAACTGCTGCGCCGCGAGTCCACCCTCAGCGCCGAAACAGCCCGTGCCCGAGTACGTCAGCGCTTGGATGAACTCGCGCATTTACTCGATCTCGTGCAGCCGATGGCGGATGAAATCGACCGCCGCACCGCCGACTTCACGCGCCGTTCGCTCTCTCGTTTTCGCTATCTCCAGGACGTCACTGGCGAGCGCCGCACCGAGATCCGCGACTTCTTCATGAAAGCGAACGACATGCTCGCTGGAAAGCGCCTTTCCAGCACATGGGAACTGCCGGAGCTTCCCGCTCTACGCTTGCCAGAAACCCGTATGCCCGCAGGCCTTGACAGCTTGTACGCACCGGCGATACGCCGCGTGGCGGGTGAACAGGCCGCGCTGGATGACGAAGTGACCGATGCCGAACGCGAGGAAGGCCTGCGCGGCATGGAGCGCGCCCTGCGTGACTCACTTTCCGTGCGGCGTGCGAATGAATTTGTGAATCGGCTGCCCGGTGAAAAAGGTGCGCGCATTTCCAGCGCCGACCTGCCCGTCACCTCCGAGGCCGACCTCACCGAACTCATTGCCCTCATGCTCCATGCGGAGTCAAGTGAGGCGGCTTATAAGCTGGAATCTACCCGCAGCCGCGCTGAGGTGAGCGAGATCGCGCTCGACACCCTCCCTGGTGCCCGCGTGGAGCACTTTGACCTCATCAAGAAATGACCGAAGCCGACCCCAATCTCAATGAATTGTCTGCGCCGGAGCCGTTGCTCCGCTTGCAGGATCAGGATCGCGCCCGCCTCGCCGAGGCGTTGCAGGAGCTGCTGGCGCATGGCTCCCTGCTCGGTCTGGAGAGCGGCCAAAGCGCTCTGTACAACTGGTGCCGGCAAAATTTTGAGTGGCTGCGTGAAACCGCCGCGCTCGCCGGTCTCGATGTGGCCCTGCTGCATGAAGAGCGCATGGTGCAGGCCATTCCGCGTGTGGGTTCGATGGTGCTGCATCTGCGGCAGGACGCCACGCTCATTTGGCTGGCGCTGTGGTATGCCGGGGATGTGCGCTGGCGTGATGAGGGAGAAACACAGGCCTTTCTCACGGTGGCGGAGTTGAACGCACTGCTCAAAGACCAGCTTTTACCGGATGCCGTCGGCCAGATTTCACGGGGGCGCCTGCGCGAGATCCTGCGTCAGGCCGCACGCTTCAACCTCGTACGCTTTCAGCCAGCGGAGCCCTTTGAAGATTCGGGCATCGAAGTCCTGCCCGCGATCCGCCGTGTGGTGCCGTTCCGCGAACTGGCGGAGTGGACGGAATCCGTGAGCGCCTTCAAGCGCGGCGAAGTCGTCGCTGTTTCCAGCACTGAAGAGGAGGTGGAGTCATGAGCACCAAAAGCCGCGCCATCCGCCTTTCACGCCTGCATGCCATCAACTGGTATGGCTATCAGGACACGCTGCCCGTGCAGGGAAACCTCGTGCTGGCGGGTGTCACCGGTTCGGGAAAGTCCATCCTCATGGACATGCTCATGCTGGTGCTCGTGGGCCCAGAAAAAGCACGCCATCACTTCAACCGCAGTGCCACCGGATCGCAATCGGACCGCACGCTGAAAGGCTACTGTCTGCTCGATACGAAGCAGCAGTCCGAGAACGGTCAGCCGCAGTTTTTCCATGACAAGGGCGTGACGACCTACGTCGCGGCAGAGTTCGTCTGGCCGGATGGCAAACGCATCGAGACCTGGGGCCTGCGTGTCGAGTTTCGCAACACTGCGGAGAACGACGGCCACATCACTCCTTTCTTCTGCCAGGGAGCCTTGGAAAAGAGTGATTTCATCCAAACCTCTGCGGAAGACGGCAAGCGCCGTACGCTAGACATCCTCGGCTTCCGCCAGCTTGTCGAAGGTCGGAACGGACGCGTGTTTGCCTCATCCCGCGAATACCTGCGCGACATGAGCAACAGCGCGCATCTCAACTTCAATCGCGAGGTTCTGGACCGCCTGCTGCCGAGCGCAATGTCGTTCACCAACCTGAAGAGCTTCGACGATTTCTGCCGTCGCTTCGTCCTCCCGGGCGAAGCCGTGCCGGTGGATGATGTGGTGGCGAGCTATCGCGATTTCGAATCCTACGAGAACGAGCTTCGTCAGTTGCGAGGGCAGCTCACGCGGCTGCAAAACATCCGCCAGCATTCGGAAACACGTGTCGCCGCCCAGCGTGACCGCGACGTGGCTAGGTTCCTCGCCACTGAGCTGAATCATGAACACGCGCATGGCCTTGTGACCAGCATGGAGAAAAGGCTCACGGAATTGCGTGACAGCTTCGCGGGAGACGAGCAGCGGCTGGTGGAGCTGGAGGAAGGCATCGCCCGTTGTCGGAGCGAACGTGAGCGACTGCTTGGCCTCATGCATGAATCCTCCGAAGGCCGACTTTATCATCAGCTCACCGAACAAGGCCGCAAACTGGAGAGCGAGCTCCTGCGCCTGCGCGAACTCGGCACTAAGCTCAGCGACCGTCTGCGCAAACGCGTGAAGGAAGCCAAACAGTGGCTCAAGGACGTGAAGCAGGCACCGCTGCCCAAACCCGTTGACGTGCATCGCCTGGAAAACGCCATCGAGCTACTCGAAGGCTGCGATGAAGCCGCCACCGCCAATGCGCTGAGTCTGCTGCGCGATGCCGCAGATCAGGTCTGCAAAAACCTGCGCCAGGCCTTTGCCGCTGATGCGGAGGAACTTCGCCGACTGCGCAATGAACGCAACGATCTCGAAGCGCAGATCAACACACTCAAAGCCGGCCTTCCGCCCATCGAGCAGCCTCTGCTGCACTCCCTCAATGAGCACCTGCTGCACTTCCAGGGCCGCCCTGTCGCCAAAGCATTGCGTGAATTATGTGAAGTGGCGGATGAAAACTGGCGTGAAGCCATCGAGGTCGCCTTTACGGAGAAGTTCGCCATCATTGTCAGCGAAGAACACTACGTGGAGGCCTTGAAGCACTTCCATGAACTCAAGGCTGCTTCACAAGGCCCGAAAGCCGCAGTGGAGTCGCTCATTCATCCGGCGCGCATGCTCGCGATGAAATCAAAGGCCGCCAAAGGGTCGCTGGCAGAAAAAATCGAAACGGATGATCCCGTGGCACGCGCTTGTGTGGACTCCTGGTTTGGCCAGGTCAAGTGCGTGCAAAAGCTCGCCGATCTCGACAAGCATGACGCCGCCATTCTGCCTGACGGGCTCATGCTGCGTGATGGCGTGACCCTGCGGCCACGCCGTTACGATGGCGTGCCGTTCATCGGCAAACGTGGTCTAGAGCGCCAGCAGGAGATCAAACAGGACAAGCTCAAAGACATCCTCGCCAGCATCCGCCGCCTGGAGCCACTTGAAATCGAAATCAACGCCATCATCACGGACAAAGATAGCAAGATGCCCGACCACGGTTCGCTGGCCCAGGACCTCGTGCGCGTGGAGTCGCTGCCGAAGCTCGAACAAGATCATGAAGAGCTGATGAAGCGGCTTCAGGAGATCGACACCGGCTCGCTGCACGAATTGGAGCAGCAGGCGCACGATTTGCTTTCACAGTCCGATTCGTTTGAAAAAGAGCGGCTCGAAATCGCCCGCAAAGGCATCCAGCGCGAGATTGAGCAGACTGAGAAAAGCCTAGCAGTACGTCGTGATGATGCTTCCAAGCGCGAAGATGATCTGCTCCGCATCAAACGCGAAATCGACATCTCAGTACATCTTGACCGCTACCAAAGCTGGAAGCAGGACATGCTTGAAAAGTATCTCTCACCGGAGATCGCGGCGAAGGAGTTTGATCGGGAATTCCACAAAGCCGCTGTGAATGCCGCACAGGCCGAGGGCGATCTCAAAGCCGCAATGGTCGAGTTCAAGAAAACCTTCTCGCCTCGCTTCGATGATCTGCCGGAAGATGGACGCAGTACCAAGGACTACGACAAGCTGCTGAAGCGCATCGATGGCCAAGGCATCCCCGAGTTTGAGAAGAAGGCTGAAGCCGAGCGCAAGCGCTGGGAGAGCCTGTTCCGCACGCAGGTGCTGAGCCGCATGCAGAAGGCGCTCAAGGACATCGACAACATCATCTTCCTGCTCAACAAGCAGCTCAAACGGCAGATCGGCAACGACGTGTATCACATCAAAAAGGACCCCAATCCCGAGTTCCGTTTCTACCGCCATCTCATCGACCTCAATTCCACCCGCGATCCCGACGATCTCTTCTTCTCCAGCCTTGAAGGCGACCTGCGCACCGCGCTCGATCACTTCCTGCAAACCCTGGTCAAACAAGCCAGCAGCCCCGAGGCCGCGCGCCTGCTGGACTACCGCCAGTACTTCGACTACGACCTGCTCGTAACCGATGTGCGCCAGCCGGACGCCAAACCCGTGAGCGTGGACAAGCAAAGCGGCAAGATGAGCGGAGGTGAAAATCAAAGCCCCTACTTCGTCGCCATTCTCGCCAGCTACCTGCACGCCTACAACCGCCACGAAACGCGCTGGAAAGAGCCCAGCCTCGCGCTGGTGCCTATTGACGAAGCCTTCAGCAAACTCAGCGGCGAGCGCATCCAGGACTGTCTCGCCGCCATGCAGGAGCTCGATCTTCAGGGCGTCTTCAGCATGTCCAGCGGCAACATCCCCTTCGCCTTCAGCCTCTGTGACGAACTCATCGTTGTCACCAAAACGGAAAAACGTGAAGGCGGCAAAACTCGCATCCGCAACATTCCTGCCGTGCTCTTTCGCGATTCGCCCGAGGGTAAAGAATGGATGAACAAGCATGGCTCTTGAGCGTCCAGATGTGCTGAAGGTCTTTGCCGACCGCTACCGCGACTCTCAGGCGGGCCGCACGGGTGTCAGCAGCGGGGATTTCACTTTCGATTATCTCAAGCTCCTCAAAGCCGCCCACGCTGACTCTGCTGAGGCCCGAATCCATGCCGAAGACCGGCTCCGCATCGCTTCAGACGAGTCACAAGGCAGACTGAAACTCGACACCCATGCTCGTGACGAGCGCTTGATTCAGATCGTCCGTTTGTCTCGCGAAGGTGGTGAAAGGTGGCTGTTCAATCACCTCAGCGAATCATCGCCGACCGAAGACCGAAGACAACTGGCGAGCCTGTTCGAGTCGTGTGTAGCAGTGTCTGTCCCACTGAACTATCAAACAGTATGGTCGAACTGGTGCATGAAACTGGCTCAATGCTCACTGAATGGCAGTTCCATCGTGCCCTTCACTCGTGATGATTTGGCGGGAAATCACGAACTCCTCACCGTCATCCCGCGCATACTCGCCTGGCAGGGCGAATCGTTGATCCGCTTCGCCAGTTGCTCAATCTGCGGCGACTCGAAACGACTGGACCAGTTGCGCCCTCGCCTTGAATCCGCCCTGCGGCAAATGACGGATGATGGGATTCAATCTCTCGAAGCACTCGGCCTGATGGAAAAGCCACGGCAGGTGTCCTTGCGTGGCCCGCTGCGTTTGGAACTGCTTGGTGGCACACTCAATCTCGGATTGCTGCATGCCCCGGTTTCCATTTCCGAAACCGACATCCATCAAGCCATCGCCATCCACTGCGACGCCTCTCGAGTGCTCACCGTTGAGAACGACACCATGTTCTTGGAACTGGCTAAACTGGACGGAGACACCTTGCTCATTCAAACCAGCTACCCAGGCCGCGCTGTTCTTGCGCTACTGGCACGCTTACCCGCCAAGTTGTCCATCTATCACTTCGGTGACACCGATCCCGCAGGTTTCGACATCCTCCGCGATCTCCGTGAACGCTCAGGTCGCAGCGTCCAACCTCTGCACATGCGCCACCGGCCTAGCGAGGATTCAGCAGCTCTGCAACTTTCTGACCAGCAAATCATCGACCGTCTTCTAGCCGATCCACGCATGGCCGACTGCCACGCGCCTTTGCAGGCCATGCGAGACTCCGGCACGAAAGGTGACTTTGAGCAGGAGTCCCTGGGATTACCGCATCTGCTGGAGTGGCCGTTTTATGAGCACGCCGAGTCTGAATGACACCGGCGGTCGTGCTACGTCACTGCATTCTCAGTCTCTGACGGCTTGGGCTTGGCACGGCGGGCGTTTTTGGCGGGAGGGGGTGGTATGGAGAACACCTCCCGCTCCGGTACGGCAACGGTGGGAAAGAGAGACCTGCGCAGCAGCCAGACCAGCCGCTGGATCAGCGGATTCCGGTGATGGACGCCCAAAAATAGCGGCAGACATCTCGCTCCCAGCTCGGCCTTGATCTCGTAACTGGTCTGACCGAGGTGGACCCGGCTGAAGCCGCGCCGCTCGGCTTCTTCAATGACTTGGTAAAACAAGTTGAAGTAAATGTCGGTTTCCCGTTTGTGACTGTACTCGAAACCGCTGAAGATCGGGTGAATGGTGCCCCGGTCGCGGTCGCACAAAACCTGCTCGAAGGCCACTAAGCGGTCCGTGCCTTCGACCTGCTGCGTTCCCAGAACATAGAAGGCATCCTCGCCGAGCATGCGCTCCACCTCCTTGAAAAACCCCTGATTAAGGCGCTCGAAAACAAAATCCGATTGGTTAAGCACCTGCTGGTACAAGCGGTAGAGGGTCGCCTCGTGGCCGCTTGAGTTTGCGGCCACGCGCCAGGTGATGCCGTTTTCGGCGCAGATCGCCTTTCTCTTTTTGAGCTTGTTTCGGTAGCGCGTGTTGATCGACGCGAGGTAGCCGCCGCGTTCCTTGGCGGGCAGTTGCAGGATGGCGGCGGGGAGGCTTTCGACGAAGAAAAACCGGGGGCCGAGCCTCGCCCGCAAGATGTCGGCGGTGGCTTTCCCGGGCTCTTTGATGATGATGAAGCCTATGCCGAGGGCTTTGGCCTGACGGCGGATTTCATCAAAAACCGAGTTCAGTCTTTTCGCGTTCCAAAGGCGTTCGTCAGCCAGGTTTTTGATGCCTAGCAGATCGTCGCCATTGGAAAGGGCACTGCCAACCACGAAAAGCCGAATGGTGAGGAAGCTTGGGAAGACCTTCTGGATCCGGCGGACGATGCGCAGCAACCACGGACTGGCGACTGCCACAAGCGACACCTTGAAAGCAAAACACGGCACCACGCAGGCCACGTCGTGGCTGTCCCGCCCGATCAGGTAATGCGTCTCGACATGGTCGAGATGGGCGTTTTCTACCGCCTGATGGAGTGCGTGAGAGCGGAGTATGGCCTCACGACCAAAGCAATCATCCCACGCTTCGTCGATCTCAGCGATACTGCGATGCCATTGGAAAGTTAAAATTGGGGAATGAATTCGAAGGGAGCCTGACATTGGAATCTGCTGCACAAGTGCCGGTGCGGCCATTTTACAAACGCCGATTCTCGCGGTCTCAATGCAGATTGGCAACCTCCGGCTGTTGGTAAATTGCTCTTGCAGATACGTGCAATTCTGATCTCGAAACTCAAGAAAGTGGCCAGATTTTGCACCAGCCCACCGACCACCCATGCCTGATCAGGTCTTGCGCGCACCTTGGAGGCGACCACATCGAGGGTTGACCGGAGCTGCGAGTGAAGGGAATCTGCCACATGGCCTCCCCCACCGACCGCACGCACACGATTGCTGTTTTCTGCGACTTTGAAAACCTAGCCATCGGGGTGAAGGACGCACAGTATGACAAGTTCGACATGAACAAGGTGCTGGACCGACTGCTGCTGAAGGGCAGCATCGTGGTAAAGAAAGCCTACTGCGACTGGGACCACTACAAAGGCTTCAAGGCTGGCATCCATCAGGCCTCATTTGAGCTGATCGAAATCCCGCATGTGCGGCAGTCGGGCAAGAACTCGGCGGACATTCGCATGGTGGTGGACGCGCTCGACCTCTGCTACACGAAGCCGCATGTGGACACCTTTGCCATCGTGAGCGGGGACTCCGATTTCTCCCCGCTGGTCAGCAAGCTGCGCGAGAACAACAAAACCGTCATCGGTGTGGGCGTAAAGCAGTCCACTAGCGGGCTGTTCATCGACAACTGCGACGAATTCATCTTCTACGACGACCTGGTGCGTGAGGAGGAAAAGACGAAGAAGCGCATCGCACGGGCGAAGCCAGCACCTTCCACGGTCAAACCGACCACCACCCAGGAACGGAAACCCGGCGGTGATCCTGAAAAGGCGATCCAGCTCGTGGTCGAGACCGTCGAGGCCATGCTCGGCCGCAGCGGCAGCGACACCGTCTGGGCCGGGCCGGTGAAGCAGGCCATCCGCCGCCGCCAGCCGCAGTTTGACGAGCGCTTTTATGGCTTCAGCACTTTCAGCGCGCTGCTGGAGGCAGCCGCAGAGCGCGGCTTGATGAAGCTCGAAAAGAACGAAAACGGCTACCGCATCAAGGTGTCAGCGTCAGAGGAGTAAAGTGACGGGCATTTACTGCGCACTACGCTCAAACGCAGCCGACTTGTTCTCTAGCAAGGCGAGAGCTTCTCCTGCCAGATAAAGCGAGCCCGCGATCAGCACCCGATCCTGGGGTTGGATGGCCTGCAAGGCATCGGCGATACGCGCATGCGTGGCCACAGGGCGGGCCGCGAGTCCGAGACCGTTCCATATTTCACACAAGGTTTCTGGCGGCAGCGCGCGGGGAGACTCAAAGCCGGTGAAATGCCAGCGCGCAGCGATGGGGGCGAGTTCGCGCAGCACCGCAGCAGTGTCTTTGCCAGCGACGGCACCGAAGATGATGTCCGCCTGCTCGTTCGGAAATTGCTCCCGCCAGGTTTGCGCCAGCACATGCGCAGCGTCGATGTTATGCGCGCCGTCAATGATGCAGCCGCCCACTTTCTGGAAACGGGCGGGCCATTGCACATCACGCAAACCGCGCGTGATCACCTCCTCACCCAAAGCAAATCCGGCAGCACGCAGCGCGGCAACTGCCAGCGCCGCATTCCAGCGCTGATGCGGACCCGCGAGGCCGGTTTCCTCCTGCCAGGGCGTTTCGATGATCCTGAGCGGTGCGCCGCGCTCAGCGGCGGTGCGGGCGATGACTTCCAGCACCTCGGGGGCCTGCCGCATCGTGATCACCGGCACTCCAGGCTTGATGATCCCCGCTTTTTCAGCGGCGATCTTCGCCAGCGTGTCGCCGAGCATGTCCATGTGATCCCAGCCGATGGGAGTGATGACGCTGACCGCAGGTGTGACGGCATTGGTGGCGTCCAGCCGACCTCCCAGCCCCGTCTCCAGCACGACCCAGGGATTGCCACGCTGACCGAACCATTCAAGGGCCAGGGCGAGCGTGAGTTCAAAGAACGTGGGATGCGGGTCCCACCCGGCCACGCGTTCGCGCAAGCGGGTGATGCCTGCGGCAATCTCCTCCGGCGTGATCATGCGCTCGGCATCGCGAATGCGCTCGCCGAAGTGAATCAAATGCGGTGACGTGAACAATCCGGCATGGATGCCAGCCGTTTGCAAAATCGAATGCATGAAGGCGCAGGTGGAGCCCTTGCCATTCGTACCCGCCACATGGATGAACTGCTGCCCTGCTGCAGGCAGCGTCAGTTCGCTCAGCAGGCGCTGCACATTGTCGAGCCCTAGCTTGATGCCGAAGAGCTGCGTGCTGTAGAGCCAGTCGATTTGTGTTTGCGCCGTGTGTTTGGTCATTCCCTGCGCCCACGGTGCCTACGACGCAGCAGGGTGCAAGCTGCCAAGAAACAAGATCGACAGATTGGATTCCCATTTCCCACCCGGCAGTCACGGCTATCATGTGCGCGCATGTCTGTGACTACTGCTTCTGACTCCCCGACCTGGATCAAACGTTTCTGGTGGCTGCTAGCCGCCGTTTTCATCGCGCGGATGGGTGTCATGCTGGTGTTTGTGCACGGCGCGGATCTGGCGGGGGACGAGTCCTACTACTGGGACTGGGGCCGCAGGCCGGACTGGTGCTACTACAGCAAGCCGCCCATGATCGGCTGGATGATGGGCGTGATCGGCTGGCTCACGGGCAATGCCGAGTGGGGTATCCGCTTTGCCGCGCTGCTGCTGGGCACGGCCACGCTGGTCATCATCCACCGCATCGCGCTCGTGCTGTTTGATGCGCGCACGGCTTTTCTGACCGCCGTGCTGGTGCTGCTGACCCTGGCAAACGCGGGGTTAAACCTGCTGCTCACCATTGATGCACCGCTGCTGCTATGCTGGACGCTGGGGCTGCTGCTGTTTTGGTCCGCCGCACAAAAGCCGACGTGCAACACTCGCTGGCTCCTACTGACTCTCGTCATCGGCTTTGGCACGCTGAGCAAGCAGATGATGCTGGCCTTTCCGGCGCTCATGCTGCTCTTCGCCGCTGTTTCACCTCAAGATCGGTCGCTGCTGCGCAATCCGCGCATGTGGCTCGCCATTCTCTGCGGCATGGCCTTCATCATTCCGGTGCTGCGCTGGAACCAGGCGCATGCATGGATCACCCTAGAGCACACCAAGCATCACTTTGATGCGGCGAAGCTCGGCTGGGACGACTGGCTGGGTCTCCGCACGGAAAACGTCGGCCTCCAGGCGCTGATCTACACCCCGGTGACATTTGCCGCGCTGGTGGCCGCCATGATCGCGGCGGTGAAGCAGCGCAAACAGCTCACGCGTCCCCTGATGTTCGTCATGCTGGCCTCCGCTCCGGCGCTGGCCTGCTTTGCCGTGCTGGCCCTGCGGCAGCGCATCAACCCGAACTGGCCCGCCGCCTTCTTTGTGCCAGCGTTCATTCTGGCCGCAGCCTGGCTGCGTGGTGCCGCGCCGTTCAAGGTTCACGCCGGCTGGGAGCGCTGGTCGCTGCGGGTCGGCGGTGCGCTGGTCATCATCGCGCATCTCGCGCTGGTCATCATTTTCAGCACGGATTTGAAAGGGATCGACAAGCTTTCCAGTCTCCGTGGCTGGAATGAAGCAGGCATTGAGGCCCAGAAGTTTCTCGATGCTGTGCCGAAGCCGGACAACACCTTTGTCATGGCGTTGGGCCATCGCTACCACGCGGCTGAAATGGCCTTCTACATGCCATCGCATCCACATGTTTATCGTTGGGAACCGAGCGGGGCAGTTCAGTCCCAGTACGAAATCTGGCCGGGGCCGGAAGAACGCATCGGCAGCGATGCGCTGATCCTCGATCCCGGCCCTGGCGAAGCCCTGCTGCAAAACCCCGTCTTCACCACCGCCTTCGAGAAACTGGAGCATCGCGGCCACATTCGCATCCCGCTGGGCCAGGAGACGCGCGAGTTCAGTGTGTATCTCGGACGAAATCTGAAAAGTTGGCAGCCTGTGCGCGCACGATGAACGCCTGGGATCTCAGCCTGCTGCATCAAATCAACACCGTGTGGTCGCACCCGGTGCTGGATTGGCTGATGCCAGCCCTCTCTGCCGTTGAGGCCTGGCTGCCACTCATCATTCTGGTGGTGCTGGTCACCGCCTGGCGCGGTGGCAAGAAGGCGCGCGTCATGCTGCTCTGCGCAGGCATCGCCATCGCACTCGGGGATGGCGTGATCTCCAACACCCTGAAGCAAACCATTGGCCGCGTGCGTCCGCGAGATGCCGTGGCTGGCGTCATCGTGCGGGATCTGGGCTTCGCTTCACCGGCCTACATGCGTCTGTTCCAGCAGCCGGTGGTCCAAGCGGGAAAACCGAACGGTGCCACCACTGGCAAGTCGTTCCCGTCCAGCCATACGATCAACCTGTTTGCCGTCGCTACGGTCATCGCGTGCTTTTACCGCCGCGCCGGCATCCCCATGTATCTGCTGGCGGCAGCGGTCGCGTATTCACGCATCTATTGCGGCGCGCACTGGCCCAGCGACATCCCGCCGTCGATGGCCATGGGAGTTTTGGTGGGGCTGGGGGTCGTGGGCGTGGCCAGACGCACGCTGGCTCATGCCTTGGCAAAGAAGGCGTAAAACACCCCGCCCTGGATCAGCGCCCCGGCCACAAATAAGAGGGCAAACAGCCAGAGCAGCAGCTTGCGCCTGCTCTGCCAGAAGAACGCTAGCCCGGCCGGAACGCCCGCCGCGCCGCACAGCACCTGACCGCCGATCATGCCAAAGATCAGCGTCATGTGCTTGTCCGCAGAGGCCGCGCCGGAGTCATTGGCCATCACATCAGCAATAAACGACATCGCGCCCCAGGCAAGATGCCCGATGATCCAGAACACGATGAAAAGGATGCCGCAGACCTTCCAGGCGACAGACCCGCCCTCTTTCGCGGCGGTGGCGGGAGATGCTTCGCTCATTTTCTTTTGATGGAATTCATTACTTGGCCGTTCTCGTACTCACGCTGCTTCAATGACTATGAGGTGTGAAACAAACGACCCCTTTTCCGGAGCCGAAAAAGGGGTTGCGCAGTTGCTGGAGAACTTTGCTGAAACTTATTTCGCCTTCAGGGAGCCGATCATGGCACCGATGGCCGGACCGAATTTGTCACTGCCTTCTTTCGATGAAATGCAGGACAGCAAAATGAAATTCTTAGAGCTCGGTTTAGCTATTAGGACGAGATTGATGAAGGCCTTGCCGTTATCGTCTTCGCCCTCGGCATTGAGGATGGCGATACCCAGGCCGTCCTTGTCCCCCTTCTGGATCTCGTCCCACTTCAGGTTCTTGAATTCGGACACCGTATCCTTGGCCTCTTTCAACGCCGCATCATAGGTGTTCGGCCCGGCTTCCATTTCATCCACTTCGACGATCACGCTGTCATCATCCTTGGTGGGCGTGGCCATGATAGCGTCGTCCTTGAAATCCACCTGCCAGGTGTCCGGCAGATTGAAAGTGAGGATCGGAGTCGCTTTGGGGAAATCAACGGCCTTGTCAGCCGCGAGGGCCAGAGGAGCAGCAATGAGAGTGGCCAGACACAGAAGGAGAGAGGTTTTCATGGTGTTTTATAAATTGCCCAGCACGTGCCGGTTGGTGTCCGAATAGGAAGTCCCGGTGGCTTTTTTGTCAACCTCGACTCCGTGACTGTTTCACATTTCTCCCCGGTTGTTTATGCTGAAATGGCCGAAACTGGCTGCCAACATCACATGCGGCAGATGAGGAGTTCGCGTTCGTAGATGAGTTCTTTGGGGAGATGGCTCTTGAGATCGAGGAAGAGCTCTTCGTGGGAGAGGATCTCGGCGCGCCAGGCAGCGCGGTCGAAGTGCTGGAGTTCTTCGAATTTCTCTTTCGGGAAGTCGAGGCCCTTCCAGTCGATGTCCGCATACTGCGGCACCCAGCCGATGGGGGTTTCTTTGGACTTGCCGTGGCCGTTGGCGCGATCGACGATCCACTTGAGGACACGCATGTTTTCGCTGAAGCCGGGCCAGAGGAATTTCCCTTCGGCGTCTTTGCGGAACCAGTTCACATGGAAAATGCGCGGTGTTTCGCTGAGCGTGCGCTGCATGCTGATCCAGTGGCGGAAGTAGTCGCCCATGTTGTAACCGCAGAAGGGCAGCATGGCCATGGGGTCGCGGCGGACTTTGCCGATGGTGCCAGCGGCGGCGGCGGTCATTTCGCTGCCCATGGTGGCGCCGGTGTAAACACCGCCGCTCCAGTTGAAGGCCTGATAGACGAGCGGCATGGTGGTGGCGCGACGGCCACCGAAAATGATGGCGCTGATGGGCACGCCTTCGGGCTTTTCCCAATCGGGGTCAATGGTGGGGCACTGCGAAGCGGGGGCGGTGAAGCGCGAGTTTGCATGCGCAGCCTTGGTGCCTTTTTCCTTGGCGATTTCAGGCGTCCATGGATTGCCCTGCCAGTCGGTGCATTGCGCCGGAGGGGTATCGGTCATGCCTTCCCACCAGACACCGCCATCGGGCGTGAGAGCGACGTTGGTGAAGATGGTGTTCTTCCGCAGCGAGGCCATGGCGTTCGGATTGGTCTTGTCGCTGGTGCCGGGGGCGACGCCGAAGAAGCCTGCCTCTGGATTGATGGCGTGCAGTCGGCCATCTGCGCCGGGTTTGATCCAGGCGATGTCGTCACCGACGGTCCACACCTTCCAGCCCTTTTCGATGAAGTGCTGGGGTGGAATGATCATGGCAAAATTCGTTTTGCCGCAGGCGCTGGGGAAAGCAGCGGCGACGTAGGTCTTTTTGCCCTTGGGATCTTCCACACCGAGGATAAGCATGTGCTCGGCCATCCAGCCTTCATCGCGGGCCATGGCGGAGGCGATGCGGAGGGCAAAGCACTTCTTGCCCAGCAGGGCATTGCCGCCGTAGCCGGAGCCGTAGCTCCAGATTTCGCGCAGTTCAGGAAAGTGGACGATGTACTTTTCCTTGTTGCAGGGCCACGGCACGTCCTTCTGGCCCTTCTTGAGCGGTGCGCCCACGGAGTGCATGCAGGGCACCACGCGCTTCTTGGTCTGGTCGATCTTCTCGAATACTTTTTTGCCGATGCGGGCCATGATGCGCATGTTCACCACGACGTAGGGGGAATCGGTGAGCTGCACGCCGATCTGTGACATGGGTGAATCAATCGGCCCCATGCTGTAAGCCAGCACATACAGGGTGCGGCCACGCATGCAGCCGTTGAAGAGCTTGCGCAGCTTGTCCTTCATTTCGAAGGGGTTCATCCAGTTGTTGGTGGGACCAGCGCCGTCTTTGGAATTGCTGCAGATGAAGGTGCGCTCTTCCACACGCGCCACGTCGCTGGGATCTGACTTGGCATAGAAGCAGCCGGGCCACTTCTTTTGATTGAGCCGGGTGAAGGTGCCAGCTTCGACCATCTCATCGCACAGGCGGTCGTACTCACCCTTGGAGCCGTCCACCCAGTGGATGCGGTCAGGCTTGCAGAGCGTCGCCATTTTGCTGACCCAACGCTGAAGATGGATGTTTTTGCTGAGAGGTTTCGTCGAAGGAATGGGAGTCATGCGGGCAGGATGGATTTGGGGATGGCGAAGTCACGCGGATTTCGTGCCAAAAGTCCACAGCATAAGCATGGCGTATTTTGGTGAAACCCATGCGGTAAATAGCAAGAGAGCTGGGGAATTTACTTCAGCACCGCCTCAATGGCTTTCGCCACCTGCTGGCCCATGAGAGCATAACCTTTGGCATTGAAATGAACGTCCTGGGGATTGGCGATGCCTGCGAGCTGTGGAGCGAGGAAAGCGTACAGGTCGTCGATGGCGATGCCGTGTTTTTTCATCACCCGCAGGGCGATCTCGTTTTTCTCGGCGATCTGAGTGACGATTTCGGGACCGTCTTTGGTGTCAGGTGGCACCGGAGTGGTGGTGGCAAAGATGATCTTGGCACCCGTTTTCTGCATGCGGGCGATGAGGGTTTCGAGCCGCTGCTCGTAGTCTGCGGCAGGTGTCTTGCGGTCGTGAATGCCGAAGTTGAAGTGAATGACGTCCCATTTGCCGTCGCCGAGCCAGATGTCGATTTTCTTCACGCCATTCGCCGTGGGGCCGCAGTTTTCGGGAGCGCGGTGTACGTTCGCTTTGCCTGCCATGGCCTTGCGCACGTCCTGGGTGTAGCCGCGGGAGATGGAATCGCCGATCAACAGAACACGGGGCAGCTTGGGATCATCCTGCACGAAGTCCCAGGCGTTGGAGCGTCCGGCGATCTTGTCTTTTTTGTGCAGAGGGAGGTAGAAGCCGTTGCCGAGATTTTGCTCCAGCACGGTTTCCCAGGCCTGCTGGTCGGGCGGCAGGGTGGCTTTCAAGGCCTGGTATTTTTCATCGACCGCCTTGTCCTCCGCCGCCTTCTTGGCAGCGGCTTCGGCGGCGTTGGTGGGTTCGTTCTGGGTTTTGACCTGGGCGTGTGCCAGGCTGACGAAGGCAAGAAAGAGGAGTGCGGATTTCATGCTCATTTCTTTGGCAGATTTTCAGCGATCACGGTAGCGACTTTTTCAGCAAGGTAGTGATAGCCTGCGGGCGAGAAATGGACATTGGCGGGGAGTTGCACGTCCTTGAGCTTGGCGGCAGCGTGCACGCAGAGATCGTCGGTGGGGATGCCTGCTGCGGTCATCACGCGGGCGGCGGCTTCGTTGTATTTGACTTCATCGCCCTCGACGCGGCCACCGGAGCCGGCGGGGACGGGTGTGGTGTTGCACCAGATGAGCTTCGCACCGGTGGCCTGCATGATCTTCACGAGTTCGGCGAGATTCTTCTCATAATCCGCCAGCGGCACCTGGAGGTGCGAGCCGGGAGCGTTGGGTTCGGCACGTTTCGAGGGATCTTCAGCGATGTATTTCAGATCGTGCAGGCCCCAGTTGAAGTGGATGACGTCCCACTTGGAGTCGCCCAGCCAGGCTTTGATGTTCTTGACGCCGTTCGTAGTCGGGCCGCCGTTGGTGGGGATGCGGTGGACGTTGGCCTTGCCCTTGAGCAGCTCGCGCACGTCGAGCGTGTACCCCATTGAAATCGAGTCCCCGATGAGTAGCACGCGCGGCAGACCGGCGACGTCCTCGACCTTGGCCAATGAAGGATGCGGAGCGCGTTTCGGGGCTTGCTTGGGCGCTGGTGTAGGAGTGTCGGCAGCGAAGGTCGCGCTAGCGAGCAGGGCGAAGAGCAGGATGGATTTCATGAGGCGGACTTAAACGCCGGGCTGCTGCCGGAATATCAGCGCGTAAAAAAAGATGCTGGCAACTGCGCCTCCACGACGTTTGATGTCGCCGACCTATCTTCCAAACCACCATGCGCACGCTGCTCACTCTTCTCGCCCTCGCTTCATTCGCCACTGCCGCCGAGCCGGTCACTCTGACGCTCGCCGATTTCACCGACACCAAGGAGGCCGCTCCTTCCGGTGGCTGGACGACTGAAGGTGACACCATTCATCTGGTGGGCAAAGGTGGCGGTGCGCTGATCTCGAAAAACGAGTACTCGAACTTCGAACTGGAATGGGAATGGAAGGTGAATCCGAAGGGCAACAACGGCATCAAATACTGGGTGACCAAAGTAGGAGGCAAGGAATGGCTGGGCATTGAATACCAGATGATTGACGACAGCGGCCATCCTGACGGCCTCCGTGGCGGCTCCCACACCACCGCTTCCATTTACGACATCAAGGAGCCCGTGGAAGGCAAGCTGGTGAAGCCCGCCGGTGAGTGGAACACCAGCAAGATCATCGTGCAGGACGGCAAGATCCAGCATTGGCTCAATGGCGCGCTGGCCAGTGAAGCGGACACGACGACGCCCGAGTGGAAGGAGCGCATCGCGAAGAGCAAATTCAAGAACAAGGAAGGCTTCGCGCCCGGCAAAGGCAAGATCATGCTGACCGAGCACGGAGACGAAACGTGGTTCCGCAACATCAAGCTGACCGCGAAGTAAGGGTGGATGCCAAAACGTAGTGGCGGGGGGATAGCGCAGTTCTTTCAATCCGTGCGGCCTCATGTCCTTTCCCGGTCCTCCAGTTCCTTCGCCCATGCAGCGGCTGCTGCTGCCGGTGTGGCTGGCGTTGGCGGATCTGGTGTATCCCCGGCGCTGCTGCGTGTGCCATGTGCCGGTGGCGGAGGGGTGCTTTTGTCAGGGCTGTGCAGGCGCTCTGCCATGGGTGGAGGCACCGTACTGCAAGGTGTGCGGTGAGGTGTATGACGGCGCACTGACGCGCGAATTCCGCTGCACGAACTGCAGCGGGCGCAGGCTGGAGTTTGAGTTTGCCGTGGCGGCCTGCCATGCCGAGGAGGCGATGCGGGAGCTGATTCACCAGTTCAAATACGAGCGCCGCCTGCACCTGCGCGCGGCGCTGGCCACGCTGCTGCTGCGGACGCTGGAGGAGCCACGGCTGGCGCGGGAAAACCTGGCCGAGTGGCTGCTGGTGCCGGTGCCGCTGCACCCCAGCCGGGAGGCGGACCGCGACTACAATCAAAGCTGGGAGCTGTGCCAGCGGCTCTCGCGGCGGACGGGCATCCCCGCTGCGAAAGCGCTGGTACGCACGCGGGAGACGGAAGCGCAGGCCGGTCTGGACCGCGAGGAGCGGCTGAAAAACCTGCGCGGGGCCTTTGCGGTGCAAAAACCCTCGCGCTGGCGGCCCCCCATCGACCTCCAGGGGCGGCGCATCCTGCTGGTGGACGACGTTTTCACCACGGGAGCCACCACCAATGAGTGCGCCCGGGTGCTGCGGCGGGAGGGGGGAGCTGAAAAAGTAGTGGTCATTACCGTCACACGCGGCTAGGCTCGTTCCCGCGTCCGGCTTAGGCCGGGCCTGAAATTGCGAACGTCGGGCGGTTTTCCGCCGCCTGGCAGCTCCTGCGACATGCCACTCGGGGAGACGCATCCCATCAGGTCCGCCGATGCAGGGATGCCCTCACCGACCGACCGACCATGGGATTTTTCAAAAAACGCAACGTTGACGATTTAGGCGAAAAGAAGCGCGACATGCCGGAAGGCCTTTGGACGAAGTGCCCTTCGTGCCAAGAAAGCCTCTTTGAGCAGGCGCTCGCCAAAAACCTCCGAGTCTGCACCAGTTGCGGCTACCACTTCACCATCGGCTCAGACGAGCGCATCGCCAGCCTGGTGGACGAAGGCAGCTTTGTGGAGATGGATCAGACCCTCGACTCCGTAAACGCCCTCGGCTTCAAAGGCTACCTGGACAAAGTGAAGGCCTACCAGGCCAAGACCGGGCTGACCGAAGCGGTCGTCACCGGGCGTGCCGTGATCGAAGGGCAGCCGGTGCTGGTCGCCATCATGGATTTCCGCTTTCTCGGTGCCAGCATGGGCAGCGTCGTGGGAGAGAAAATCACCCGCGCCATCGAGGCTGCCACCGCCGAGCGCAAGCCCGTCATCGTCTTCTCCGCCTCCGGCGGTGCCCGTATGCATGAGGGCATTCTGAGCCTGATGCAGATGGCCAAAACCAGCGGCGCTCTCGCCCGCCATGCCGAGGCCCGGCTGCCCTACATTTCCGTGCTCACGCACCCGACCACGGGCGGTGTCACCGCCAGCTTTGCCACCCTGGGCGACCTCATCATTGCCGAGCCCAAGTGCATGATCGGCTTCGCCGGTCCCCGCGTGGTCAAAGAAACCACCCACGCCGACCTGCCCCCTGGATTCCAGACAGCGGAGTTCATGATGCAGCACGGTCTGGTCGATATGATCGTGGAGCGCAAAGACATGCGCGCCACGCTGGCCAAGGTGCTGCGGTACATGGTGGGGGCGAAGTAGCTTTCAGCGCAGTTCTTTGCGCCGAAGATTTAATCAAATGCAGGTCGCCCGCTTCTGATTGAGCATGGCTTCACAACCCAAAGGTCAGCCAGAGGGCGAGGTGGAGGAGGCCGACGTACACGAGCCAGGTCTGGGCGAGGCCGTAGGTGAGGCTGCCGGTGGTTTCGCTGGGGGTGTCGGTGGAGCGGCCAAACCAGCGGTCTTGGTTGCGGAAGAGGACGATGCCGAGGGGGATGAGGGCGATCAGGCCGAGGATGCCGATGATTTTGAGGCCAAACAGGCCTTCGGGGCTCATGACGGCGAACAGGGGAGTGAGGTGGGGGTTCATGGGAGAACCCTGCCACGGGACGCGAGGGTGGGTAGATACAGATGGGGGGAAAGGGGAGCGGTACAGAGTTTGCGGTGGTTGGCGATGGTTGGCGGAAGTGCCGGAGGGAGTCGTGGAATGACTGAAAGGACTGCCGCGAGGCACACCTCAAACTGCCGACGAAGAGGCTGGAGAAAGGTTGTGCTCGGAAAACAAGGGACAACGACCATCAACCATCCTACTTCCACATTGTTAAACGCATTGACGCGGGCCTAGACTGATAAAAAGGAGCGCTGGATTGTGCGTTTGAACCACCCACAACAGCGCCAAAAAAAATGTCCTCGCGTGCCTGCATGTAACGGAGAAAAACTTCATCACAAGCTTTGAGCCGATGCCGATAGCTCAAGGCCGCGTCTTCCAGGCTTAGGCGCAGCGAATAGGTCAAATCAACAAGAAGACCGCGATGGGATAATCCTGGAAGGTTATACTCCCAAGATCAAGAATACTGACTTCACGCCACCCGCTGTGAATGATGCTTCTCGCCTGCCTCAGCAGGGGGGCATCAGGCACGTTATCCGGGGAAGTCGCTCGTTCTTCGCACCTTCCTTGATCTCTCTGGGTTTATGCGATGAGGTCTAGATGCAGTCGTTCCCGGGACGTCTTCAACAGAAGAGATGCACAATCTCCCCTACTCCTCGGGCAAGAAGAGCGTTGGATGCTCGCCTTGCCTTGGAGTTTGAATAGAACCTGAGAGGCGACTACTTCTTGCCACCCACCAAGACCGCCGCAGCAGCGACGGCCTGTTCGGCCTTCATCTGCTCGATCTGTGCATCGAGCACCTGACGCTTGAGGCTGGTGCCGGTCTTCTTCGCGTACCACAGCACCAGCGGGGAGGCGATGAAGATGGAGGAGTAGGTGCCGAGCAGCACACCGATGGTGATCGGCATGGCGAACTCAAGCATGGCTGGATTGCCGAGGAACAGCAGCACCACCATCGGCGCGAGGGCGGTGGGGCCAGTAAGGAGTGTGCGAGAGAGCGTTTTGCAGATGGCCTCGTTCATCATGTCGCGCATGCTGCCGCCCGTGCCCTTTTGAATGGTTTCACGAATACGGTCAAACACGACGATGGTGTCATTGATGGAATAACCAGCGATGGTGAGCAGCGCGCCGACGTGGATGATGCTGAGCTCCTGGCCAAACAGCACGCAGAGTCCGGGCACCATGAGCACGTCATGAAAGAGAGCGATGATGGCACCCACGGCGAAGGCAAATTCGTAGCGCATCAGCAGATACAGGAAGATCGCAATCAGTGCGGCGAACATGGCCCACATGGACTGCTTGGCGAGTTCGGAACCGATCACGGAACCCACAGTCGCGATGCTGGTGCCTGCGACGGTGTCTTTGTCCCATTTGCCGGTAATCGCGTGCTGGATCGCCGCACCGCTGAGTTCTTCGCAGCGGATGCTTAGGTTTTCTGTGCCAGCGGCGCTTTTGCGCTGGATGTAGTAGCTGCCGAGGGCTGTTTTGCCGTCTTCCTGTTTGAGTCCTTTGAACAGGGTATCGAATTCAGCGTCAGTGATGTCCTTGCCCTTGGCGAGCGTCACGTCCACGCGGCTGCCACCACGGAAGTCAATACCGAAACCGGCACCACCTTTGACCGCGAGAGTGCCAAATGAGATCGCAGTCACAACGAGGGAAGCGATGATGAACTTGGGAGCGGAAGACAGGATGTCGAAAACCTTGTCTGGGATGATCTTGGTCGTGTGAATCCGGTGCAGGATGTTCTTGTCCACGACCCACATGAAGATCACGCGAGTGACGATCAGAGCACCCACCATGGAGGAGATCAGACCGATCATGAGTGTGACGGCGAAGCCTTTGACCAGACCACCGGAGATGAGGAACAAGATCAAGGCGGAGATCAGCGTGGTGATGTTGGAGTCGGCAATGGCAGAAAAGGCCTTCTCATACGCAGCCTCCAGTGCGCCAGCGAGAGTCTTGCCCGCCTCCATTTCTTCGCGCAGTCGCTCATAGATCAGCACGTTGGCATCCACTGCCATACCGATGGTCAGCACGACACCGGCGATGCCGGGCATGGTCAGAGTGAAGCCAAACAAGGCCATGGCACCAAACAAAATCGAGATGTTGATGATCAGACCCACAATCGCCACCAAACCGGCGAGGCGGTAGATGAACATCATGAAGCAGGTAGTGATGAGCAAAGCGGCAATGCCGATCCACTTGCCCTGATCAATGGAGGACTGGCCGTAAGCCGAGGACACCGAGCTTTCAGACAGGATCTTCATCGGGTTCTGCAGCGGATTGCTCAGGAGGGTGGCCAGAGTGTCGGCTTCCTGCTGGGTAAAGCCCTTGCCGCCGCCGCCGGAGATTTCCGCTCTGCCGCCGTATTGTTTGGCCCGCAGGCTTGGCGCGGAGTGAATCTGGCCGTCCACAATGATGGCCATTTCTTTCTGATAATGGATTGCCGCCAGATCATCAAAGAGCTTGGCTCCATCACTGTTGAACTGGAGCGCCACTTTGTTGCCCTCTGCATCGACGGTACGGAAGGCCGAGGAGACGTACTTGCCTTCGATGTCCGCCGAATCGCGGACGAGTTCGGACTTGTTGATGACGGTGCCGTCTTTGGCGGTGATGGGATTGCTGTAAGGCATTTCAATCCAGCCCGGCTCCTTGATGCCACCGCGCGCCTTGATCTGCTCCAGCTTGGCGCGGCTGTCGGGGTGGACACGACGGAACTCGAGGTGGGCCACCGTCTGAATGGTTTTCCGCACCTCTTTGATTTCCTCTTCGGTGATGCCGGGCATCTGAATCACGACCCGGTCAGCGCCTTCTGGCTGCATGGTGAGGTCCTTCGAGGCGTCAGGGTTGAGGCGCTTTTCCAGAATCGCGATCGCCTGCTGCACATCGCTGCTGGTCACTGCCTTCGGTGTGCCGTCTTCATTTTTGCCGGGAGAAAGCTGCACGATGAACTCGCTACCGCCCTGCAGGTCGATGCCGAGCTGAAGCCCCATTGTCTTGGCCGTATAGATGGATGCAAATGCCGTGAGTGCGACGAGGAGGGTGCCCACCCAGCGCTTGGTTTTGTGTACAGCGCTGCCGACATAGACGATCAGCATCATCAAAATGGAGGCACCGACAAGGAAGGTGGCGAAGGGATTCATGGACTGGTTGGCTGGTAGGTTGGGAAAATCAGGAGAGGGGCCACTTAGGCTACGGTCGCTTCAACGACGTCGGACTTTTTCGTCACAGCGGCGATCTTGACGCGCTCAAATTCGACTTTGACGTTGTCGGCGATCTTGACCATGACGGTGCGGTCCTTCACGCTGGTAATGATGCCATGCACGCCGCTTTCCATCACGACGTGGTCGCTCACGCCGACGCTGGCGACGAGCTTCTGGTGCTCCTTCATGCGCTTCTGCTGCGGGCGGAAGATGACAAAATACATCACCACGATCATGAGGATCGGCAGCATCATCGGACTGCCAAGAAGGCCGCCTGGGGCTCCGGCAGGTGCGGCCTGGGCCAGAAGAAGGGTGTTTTCGAGAGGGATAGAGATCATGATTCGGAGGCTGCAGAGTGGGACTTGTATTTCGCGACGACCTCTGCCCGGAACTCGGCGAAACAACCTTGTTCGATCGCTTGACGTGCCCTGGACGTGAGGGACGCGTAGAAATGCAGGTTATGCAGAGAAATCAACCGCAAACCCAGAATCTCCTGTGCCTGCACCAAATGGCGGATGTACGCCCTGGAAAAGCCCTGGCAGAGCGGGTGAGTGTCTTCGGCGATGGGGCGGAAATCCTTGGCGTAGCAGGCATTGCGCAGGTTGATGAGCCCCTCGTGGGTAAAGGCCGCACCATTGCGCGCCAGCCGTGTGGGCAGCACGCAGTCAAACATGTCGATGCCGCGCGCGATCAGCTCGATCACCTGCGGCGGCGTGCCCAGGCCCATGGCATAGCGGGCTTGATTCGCGGGTAGATGCGGCGTCACCCATTCGGCGATGCGCATCATATCCTCCTCAGGCTCGCCCACGCTGAGTCCACCGATGGCATAGCCGTCAAAACCCATCGCCACCAGTTCCCGTGCCGATTTTTCACGCAGCTCCTTATAGACACTCCCCTGCACGATGCCAAAATGCTGCTGCGCGCCGCCGCCGGTCTGCGGCAGGTGTTCGTCAATCCAGGTCCGGCAGCGTTTGGCCCAGCGCAGGGTCAGGTCCAGGCTCTTTTCAGCTTCCTTGGCCTCGCAGGGATAGGGCGTGCATTCATCAAACAGCATCGCCACGTCCGAGCCGAGGGTCGCCTGAATCTCCATCGAGGTTTCCGGGCCGATGAACATCGGCGTGCCGTCGAGGTGGTTTTGGAAGTGGCAGCCCTCTTCTTTGATTTTCCGCAGCTTCGCCAACGAGAAGACCTGGAAGCCGCCGCTGTCTGTTAAGATGGGCCGATCCCAGTTCGCAAAGGCATGCAGCCCCCCTGCCGCCTGCATGATCTCCATGCCAGGCCGTACAAAGAGGTGGTAGGTGTTGCCGAGGATGATCTGTGAGTTCAGCGCCTTCAGCTCAACCGGGTGCATGGCCTTCACCGTGCCCTGCGTGCCCACCGGCATGAACACCGGCGTCTCCACCACCCCATGGGGCGTCGTCAACCGTCCACGGCGGGCGTGGGACGAAGGATCGGTGGCAAGAAGCTCAAATGACATGGTGGACCGGAAAAAGGGCGCGGAGTCTCGCCGATGTGGCGGAAAGAGCAAGCGCCACCACGACCACAGAAAATCCGATTGCCGGGACATCTCTGAAGGCGTTTACTCAATGCATGGTTCCCCTACAGGACATTCAGCGCTATTGCGATGCCATCGCCGCCGCCTTTAAGCCGCAGCGCATCATCCTGTTCGGCTCGCATGCTTATGGCAAGCCGACGCCAGATTCCGATGTCGATGTGCTGGTGGTCATGCGCAAGGCGCGGCAGTTTTGGATGCAGACGACCATGAAAATCCACGAAACTATTTCCGCCAGCTTTCCGGTGGATGTCCTGGTGCGTGATCCCGACTTCCTGCGTGCCAGATTGCAGGAGGGCGACTGCTTCTTGGAGGAAATCACCACTAAAGGCCGCGTGATGTATGAAGGCAGCCACCCGTGACTGGATCGAGAAAGCCGAGTCCGATTACCTCGCTGCCGTGGATTTGGCTCGGCGCAGGAAGCTGCCGCTTCATGACATGGTCTGCTTCCACTGCCAGCAGTCGGTGGAGAAGTACCTGAAAGGCCGCCTCGAAGAAGCCGCCATCAGCTTCCCCAAAACACACGATCTCGAAAACCTGCTCATGCTGCTCCTCCCGCTGGAGCCACTTTGGTCAGCCCTGATTTCCGGCCACGCGACGGCTCAAACCATTCGGCGTGCTTATTCGCTATCCCGGCAACGATGCTTCCAAATCACAGGCGAAACAGGCGCTCATCGACTGCAAAGCCATCCGCCGCGAGGTGCGCCTCTCCTTCGGCCTGAAAAACTGAGCGCCGCTGTTTTCGGGGCACCGCACGCCGTGCTGGTTCTCGACACCGATCATCTTACGGCTCTCGGTTACGACTCACCGCCGGGCCACCGGTTGCTTGCACGGCGCTCAACCGCCGGCCAGGAAGTCGAGACGTAATTTCGTGGATTTCCGCCGCATCCCCGGCCTCCGCGTCGAGAACTGGCTGGATTGATTCGCTCCCGCCCTTGCTCATTTCTCAATCCGCCTTAATCTCGCCGCCCTTATGCTCAGAGCCGGTATTGTAGGCCTTCCTAACGTTGGCAAATCCACCCTTTTTAATGCTGTCACCCGCACCCGCAAGGCGGAGGCAGCCAACTATCCCTTCTGCACCATCGAGCCGAACACCGGCGTCGTGACCGTGCCAGATGAACGCCTCGCCGTGCTTTCGAAGCTCTCCGGGTCCTCGAAACTGGTGCCTGCCGCCATCGAGTTCGTGGACATCGCCGGTCTCGTCAAAGGCGCGAGCCAGGGCGAAGGCCTGGGCAACAAATTCCTCAGCCACATCCGTGAGGTGGACGCCATCGTGCATGTGGTGCGCTGCTTTGAAGACGGCGACATCACCCACGTCAGCGGCTCGATTGATCCTGTCCGCGACATCGAAGTCATCAACACCGAGTTGATCCTCGCCGACATGGACGCCATCCAGCGCCGCAAGGACAAGGCCGAAAAGAATGCAAAAAGAGGCGAAAAAGACGCGAAGGCCGAACTCGCCCTCTGCGAAAGGCTGATCCCGCATTTCGATGCCGGAAAGCCCGCCGTCACCCTCGAATGCACCGAAGAAGAGCGGAAGCTGCTCAAGAGCTTCTTCCTCCTCAGCTCCAAGCCCTGCATCTTCGCCTGCAATGTCTCCGAGTCCGACCTCGCCACGGCCACCAAGAACCCAGACGCGCATCCGTTCGTCGGCAAAGTGCGCGAATACGTGAAGCACGCCCACGAAGCCAGCGCCGTCGTCGTCAGCGCCGCAATCGAAAGCGAACTCACCGACCTTTCCGCTGAAGACGCGAAGGCCTACCTGGCCGACATCGGCGTCGAAGACAGCGGTGTGTCACTCTTTATCAAAGGCGTCTATGACCTCCTCGGCCTACAGACCTACCTGACCACCGGGGAGAAAGAAACCCGCGCCTGGACCATCGTCAAAGGCATGAAGGCCCCGCAGGCCGCTGGCGTCATCCATGGCGACTTCGAGCGCGGCTTCATCGCCGGCGAAATCGTGCATTACAACGACCTCGTCGAACTCGGCTCCAATGCGAAGGCGAAGGAGAAGGGCAAGTGGCGCATCGAAGGCAAGGAATACGTCATGCGCGACGGCGACGTCGTCGAATGGCGCTTCAACGTGTGAAATAATGCGGGCACTCCTGCCCGCTTGCAGTTCTTACTCCGTCCAGGACCGCCCCTGGCCGGTGCGGAACGAACGCTCCAGACTGCCGTAGAGCGTCGTGAGCCTGGCCTCGTCTTTAAGGACAAACTCGACGGTATGGGCATGGGTGGACGCCGGGTAATTTTTCACCACTTTCGGCGTGGCCAGATCGGGCGAGACACGCCCAGCCGCCTGCTCAAACAGCCCCTTGGCCTTCTCCAGGGCCTGAGTGCCGACCCCCAGCGTGCTGCTGCCAGAATCCGGCTTGTAAGGCTCCAAAAAGTAAAAACGCACGATCTGCGCCGAGTTCAGCGTCAGATTGACCTCCACCACCCGCGCCACGCCGTCGGAGATGTACTCATGCTTGGAAAGCGCGATGATGGAATTGCAGCGCACAATGTAGTTCCCCCCCGTGAACTTCCCCTGCCATAGACCGTCCTGCGTCACCGTATCCTGCTGGCCGTTGGTGTTTTGGCCGGTCGTCTGACCAGTGGAACTCTGCGCATGGAGAGAAACGGTCAAAAGCAACGAGAGGGTAATGAGGAGTGCTTTCATGAGGATGGGAGGAGGGGAGAATAACACGATGGCAGCAGGAATGAACAACCCTTTCTTTACCAGAATGTTTCTCCCGAAAAAAACAGGAGGGCCGGAAAGGCCCATCTTCTAAAGTGGCATCATCCATTCAGTTTCCTCCTCGAACAGCGTATTAATAAGCAGTTCAACCCCCACGCGCACCATGTTCAAGTTCTCCGGCCAAGGCTCCATCACCAATTGCGACGGCATTTCGCGTCGTGATTTCCTGCAGGCAGGCGCCCTCGGCGCCATCGGGCTGACGATGCCCGGCTTCGCCAAATTGCGGGCCGAGGGCAAAGTGGACTCCAAGAAGAGCAACAAGGCCTGCATCATGATCTTCAATCTCGGCGCCCCCAGCCAGCAGGACCTCTGGGACATGAAGCCGGATGCGCCGAGCGAGATTCGCGGGCCGTTCAAACCCATCCGCACCAAGAGCAACGCCTTCGAGATTTCTGAGATCCTACCGCTGCACGCCAAAATCGCGGACAAGTTCAGCCTCGTCCGCTCCTGCTACCACACTGCCGCTGCGGTGCATGACACCGGGCATCAGATGATGCAGACGGGGCGGCTCTTCACCGGCGGTGTGAACACTCCACACGTCGGCAGCGCCCTGGAGTTCCTGCAAGGCCGCCGCAGCGATCTGCCAGCGCATGTGATTCTGCCGGAGTCCATGGGGCCGACGGGTGGCAACATGCCGCATGGTCAGGACGCCGGATTTCTCGGCAAAGCCTACGATCCCTTCGTGCTGAACGCCGATCCCGCCGTCAAAGATTTCAAAGTGCCCGACCTGCTTCCGCCCAAGGAAATCGGTGAAGTGCGTCTCGAACGCCGCCGCGAACTGCGCGAGCTGGTGGACAGCAGCGTGCGGAATTTCGAGTACAGCGAGCAGGCAAAGCTCATGGATTCCAATTTCGAATCCGCCTACCGCATCATGACCAGCACGCAGGCCCGCGAGGCCTTCGACCTCACCAAAGAGCCGCTCAAAGTGCGCGAGCGCTACGGTTTGAACCGCTTCGGCCAGAGCTGCCTGCTCGCCCGCCGCCTCGTCGAGCGCGGTGTGCGCTTCGTCACCGTGAACACCTTCATCACCGTCTTTGGCGAGATCACCTGGGACATCCACGGCTCCAAGCCCTTCACCAGCATCGAAGGCATGCGCGACATCGTCGCCCCCATGTATGACCAGGGCTACAGCGCCCTTATTGAAGACCTGTTTCAGCGCGGCATGCTTGATGACACCATGGTCACCTGCCTCGCCGAATTCGGCCGCACGCCCAAGATCAATCCCGCCGGTGGCCGCGACCATTGGCCAAACTGCTGGACGGTCAATTTCGCCGGCGGCGGCATCAAAGGCGGTCACGTCGTTGGCAAGAGCGACGACATCGGCGGCTACCCCACCGAGCGCCCCGTCGCCCCGAAAGAAATCGTCGCCACCATCTACCAGGCCCTCGGCATCGATCTCACCACCGAACTCCCCGGACCGCAGGGCCGCCCCTACCCCGTCGTCGATTTCGGTACGCAGGCGATCAAGGAGCTGTTTGCTTGATAAAATTGAACTAAACTCACCCCGCCATGAATGCCGCACTCACCCTCGATTCCTTTTTGGCTGAAGCAATGAACTTCACCCCAGAAAGCCGTCTTGAACTGGCCGAGCGCCTCGTTGCAAGCGTCCCTGCGGATGCTGAGATCGAAGCTGCACAGATCGAAGAGGTCACTCGCCGCATGGAGGATGATCGCGCTGGCAAAACCACTCGAGTTCCAGGCGAAGCAGCGCTCCGTCAGGTCCGTGAAGCCGTTCTCGGTCGTGCATGAACTTCGTTTTCAATCAGGCGGCGCTGATCGAGTACCGTGAAGCCGCTGAATGGTATCAGCACCGCAGCATTCTCGCCGGACCCCGATTCATCCACGAAGTCGAAACCGCCATCGAAGCCATCCTCTCCGACCCACAACGCTACCAACCCATAGGCAATGGCTGTCAGGTTTTTCGTCTCAAACGCTTCCCTTACAAACTCTACTACCTTCACGAGCACGAGCTCATCATCATCTACGCCGTCATGCATGAACGCCGCAAACCGGATGTCTGGCGTGACAGACTGGGATAGCAGCACTCACCAAAAATAAAGGCACGCTTTGAACCGCTTCATGCAACTCCGCATCTCCAGTCTTCTCTTCGCTGTTTTCGTTTCTACTTCGTCTCCAGCCGCCGAAGCCCCGTCCTTCCGCAACACCATCCAGCCCATTCTCACGCGCTATGGCTGCGCGATGGGTGCCTGTCATGGTGCCGCTGCTGGCCAGGGGGGCTTCAAGTTGTCGTTGCGTGGCTTTGATGACGAAGGGGATTGGATCTCCGTCACGCGCAGCGCGAATGGCCGCCGCCTCACCATGGAAGATCCGGCGCGCAGTTTATTTTTGCTCAAGGCCGTCAAAGCGGTGCCGCACAAGGGCGACAAACGTTTCGAGGTGAACTCTCCTGAGTACCAGGCCATCGTCGGCTGGATCGCCGCTGGTGCGCCGGGACCGAAGGCCAGCGATCCGCTCATAGTCGCGCTGGATGTTGAGCCGAAGCAGGTAGTGACGAAGCCCGGAGTCACCATGCCCCTCAAAGTCACCGCGAAGTTCAGCGACGGCCACAGTGAGGACGTGACACGCTGGGCCAAATACAACGGTGTGAACGCCAGCGTCGCTACCGTGGACGAGAAGGGCGTTGTCAAAACCACTGGGCGTGGTGAAACAGTCATCAGCGCGTGGTATCTCAGCCGCCTCGCCGTTTCCACGCTCATCGTGCCGAGTGATGGGGTGGTCGATGAGACCGCCTTTGCGCAGATGAAGCCACGCAATTTCATCGACGAAAATGTTCTCACGAAACTGCGCGCATTGAACATCCCGCCTTCCGGACGCACGGAGGATCATGAATTCCTGCGCCGTGCCTTTCTTGATACGATCGGCGTTTTGCCCTCGCTGGAAGAAACCCGCGCCTTTCTTGCTGACACCTCCGCCGACAAACGCGACCGCCTGATTGAGGCGCTGCTACAGAGGCCCGAGTTCGTCGATTACTGGTCGCATCGCTGGAGCGATCTGCTGCTCGTCAATGGCGACAAGCTCATGCCGCAGGCCATGTGGTCCTACTACAACTGGATCCGCCGCAACGTCGCTGCAAACACGCCCTGGGACGTCATTGTGCGCGATCTCCTCACCGCCACCGGCAGCACATTGGAAAACGGCGCGGGCAATTTCTTCATCCTGAACGACGAGCCCACCAAGTGCGCCGAAACCATCAGCGTCGCCTTCCTCGGCACCTCCATCGCCTGCGCGAAATGCCACAACCACCCGATGGAAAAGTGGACGAACAACGAGTACTTCGCCTTTGCCAACATGCTCTCCCGCGTGCGCACCAAGAACGGCGCACAGGCCGAAGAGCGCGTGCTGTTTTCCGCCGCAGATGGCGAACTGGTGCAGCCGCTCACCGGCAAGCCGCAGCCGCCGCACCCGCTCAATGTCACCACGCCTGTGTCGATGACCTCCACCGAGGACCGTCGTGTACCGCTGGCGCAATGGCTCACCGGCACTGACAACAAACTCTTCCAGCGCGCCATCGTGAACCGCGTGTGGGCCAACTTCTTCGGCGCTGGTCTCGTCGAAGCCGTGGATGATCTGCGCGTGACCAATCCAGCCAGCAACGAGCCGCTCTTCACCGCCGCCTGCGAGCATCTGGTGCAGCAAAAATTCGATCTGAAAGCCCTCATGCGCACCATCCTGCAAAGCGAGACTTACCAGCGCAGCAGCATCACCCTGCCCGAAAACATCACCGACCTGCGCTACGGCTCACACTACGTGCCGCGCCGCTTGAAAGCCGAAGTCCTACTCGACACCGTGTCTCAGGTCACCGCAGCACCCACCACCTTCAAGATCGACAAACGCAACGCCAACAAAGGCACCAGTGAAAGCTACCCCATGGGCTTCCGCGCTCTGCAACTGCCCGACAGCAACATCGCCAGCTACTTCCTCAAAAGCTTTGGCCGCGCTGACCGCGTCGCCACCTGCGAATGCGAACGCACCAATGAGCCCAGCATGGCCCAGGCTCTGCACATCGCCAACGGTGACACGCTCAATCTAAAGCTGGCTCAAAAAGACAACCGCCTCGATGCCCTGCTCGCCAGCAAGCTCAGCAATGAGAAGATCGTCGAAGAAGCCTACCTCATCGCCCTCGCCCGCCTCCCCACCGAACGCGAAACCACCAAGGCCACCGCGATGCTCGCCACCGCCAAACCCGAAGACCGCCGCACCACCCTGGAAGACATCTTCTGGAGCCTGATGGGATCGAAGGAGTTTTTGTTCAATCACTGATTGCCGGAATCACGCTCGCTGAGCGTGGTTCTCAATCCCTCGGGATTCCTCGCTGTATGCCAAAGCAACGTCACCACCACCCAATCGTCCTTGATGCGAAAGTAGATCGCATACGGGAATGGTTTGGCGAAGACACGGCTGAACTGTTTGTAAATCAGCCGATGGATTCCTGCCTGTGCGGCAATAGGCTCCAATTGGGCGTCAAAAGCAGCCGCCAGTTTGTCGCCAACTTCTTTGCCTCCTTGCTGATCATACCATTCGACGGCCTCATCAAGGTCGTCCCAAACTTCGGGAAGCACTCGGGTCTGCTTCATCCTCGTTTGGCCTTAACCAGTGCCCGAAATTGTTCCAGTGTCAGCGCTCGCGAAGGATCACGTTCAAACCTGGCCCAGCGTGAATCGAGTTCGCGTTTTTCCGCTTCACTGACTTTTGGCTCCTTCATGGATTCTCCGATGGATTGCCACAACGCGTCCACCAGCAGCAGCTTTTCGCTCACGGGTAGTGCCTGGAGTTTACTGAGTTCACTCGCGTTCATGGCCAAATTATCCGGTTCGGCTGCTTTTTTGCAACACCTCTCTCACCCCATCAATCCCGCACTATGAGCATCCTACGGCAGATTCTTCTTCTGATGGTTTTCATCACCGTCGCCCACGCCCAAACCGTGGATTACACCAAGCAGATCGTTCCCCTCTTCGACACCTACTGCATCGACTGCCACGACGACACCGATGCAGATGGCGAGTTCCGTTTGGACACCTTTGCGAACCTGATGAAGGGCGGCAAAGAGGGCGTGGCCATCGTTGCGGGCAAAGCCAATGACAGCATGCTGGTCAAGTTTCTCGAAGGTCATTCGGGCCGTGGCGGGAAGAATGAATTCATGCCTCCCGGCAAGCGCGAGAAACTCAAACCCGAGGAGATCGCCCTGATCAAGACATGGATCGACACAGGCGCGAAAGGTCCGGTGCTCGCCGATGCGAAGCCTATGCCTCGGGAGGTCATCACTCCAAAGATCATGCCAACGGTGCCACCAAAGCACGCGATCCAGGCCGTGGCGTTTTCTCCAAAATCGCAGTTCATCGCGGTCGGCCGCTACGGCGAGGTCGAGTTGCTCAATCCGGTCACGCGGGCGGTGGTGCGCAAGCTCACAGGCTTCAAGGGCAAGGCCAACGCCGTCGCCTTTTCACCCGATGGCTCAACAGTATATGCCGCCGGTGGCGAGGCAGGAATCGTGGGCATCGTGAAGAGCTGGAAGACCAGCGATGGCATGCCCCTGCAGTCATTCGAAGGTCATCTCGATGCTGCTTATGCACTCGCAGTTTCGCCCGATGGCAAGATGATCGCCACGGGAGCCTACGATCAAAAAATTCGCCTATGGGACGTAACGACGGGCAAGGAACTCGCCTTGCTCAAAGGCCACAACGGCGCAGTCAATGGCCTCTCCTTCCGCCCGGATGGCAAGGTGCTCGCGAGCGCCAGCGCCGACCGCACCGTCAAGCTCTGGAGCATTCCAGGCGGCCAACGTCTCGACACCCTTTCGCAGCCGACCAAGGAGCAAACCAGCGTCGTCTTCAGCGCCGATGGCAAGCACCTCTTCGCCGCCGGAGGGGATAACCGCATCCGCCAGTGGCAGATCAGCGCCGATGCCAAGGAAGGCACCAACAAGATCATCACCAGCCGTTTCGCCCATGAAGGCGGCATCCTGAATCTCGCGCTGTCCATCGACGGCAAGCTGCTCGCCTCCACCTCGACTGACAAATCGCTCAAGCTCTGGAACACCGCAGATCTCACGGAAAAAATCCCGCTGGAGAAGCAGCCGGACTGGTCCTCCGCACTCGCCTTCACCGACAAAGCACAGCTCGTGGCCGGTCGCGTGGATGGCAGTCTCAGCGTCTATGAATCGACCACCGGCAAGGCCGTGATGGCACCTGCGCCGGCAAAGCCAGCCATGGTGGCAAAGCCCGAACTGACACGCCTCACCCCACGCGCTACACACATCGGCGGCGAGTTGATGGTGACCTTCACTGGCAAAGGCTTCACTGAAGACACGCAGGCGCTCGCTTCGCATCCCGGACTTAAAGTGGAGTTCGTAAAAGGCTCAGTCAAACCCACCACGGCCAGCGTCAAAATCACCGCCAGCGCCGAAGTCCCACGCGGAGCACACGAGGTCTGGCTCAAGAGCGCCCTTGGCGAAACTGCGCGGATGAAGATCTATGCCGATGATATTGCACCCACCGTCACGCAGGCAGCGGATTTCAAAGCGGCACCTGTCACCGTCCCTTCCATGCCCGCCAGCCTTTGGGGCACCCTCACCGAGATCGGCCAGCACGACGCGTATCGTTTTAAAGCCAAAGAGGGCGAGGAGCTTGTGCTCGATCTCGCTGTGGCACAAATCGGCAGCCTGGCGAAAGCACCCACGATCGAGATCATGGACTCGAACCGCACCGTGCTCGCCGTGAATCGCGGGCTCGACAGCGGCAGCGATCCCTTCCTCGCATGGAAGGCGCCTGCGGATGGCGAGTACACCGTGCTCGTGAGCAACACCACCATGGATGGCAGTGCCGACCACGCCTATCGCCTCACCCTCGGCGCACTTCCCTACGTCACCGCCTGGTCGCCGCTCGTCGCGCAGATCGGCAAAGAGACAAAAGTCACTCTCATCGGTCATCACCTCGGCGACAAGAGCACCGTGATGATGAAGCCCGACAAGGAAGGCATGATGAACGTGCCGCTGGATGCCCAAGCGTTGCGTTTCCGCGCCTTGCCCGCGCTACGCGTAAGCGCGCTGGCGCAGGTCGAAGAAGTGGGGGGAAATGACAGCATCGCCAAGGCACAAAACGTCACCGCGCCCGTCACCGTGAATGCATGCATCTCCAACGCCCATGACACCGATTGCTTCGCCTTCGACGCCAAAAAGGGCCAGGCTTGGATCATCGAAACGCTGGCCGATCTGGCAGGCTCGCCTGCCGACACGAAGCTCGAAGTCCTGCATGCCGACGGCACACCCGTGCAGCGGATGCTGCTGCAGGCCGTGCGCGACAGCTACAACAACTTCCGCAGCGTCGATGCCAACAACCCCGACATCCGTCTGCAAAACTGGGACGAAATGGAGCTGAACGAGTTCGCCTATTTCAACGGCGATGTGATGAAGATCATCCGCATGCCACGCGGCCCGGATGGCGGCTGCTTCTTCTACACCTCAGGCGGCAAACGTCGTGCCTACTTTGACACCACGGCAAATTCGCACTCGCTCGACGAGCCCTGCTACATCGTCGAGCCCAAACCCATCGGCAGCCACATCGTGCCGAACGGCCTCCCCGTCTTCACCCTGAACTACACCAATGACGACAGCGGCGACCGCAAGCTCGGCAGCGACTCGCGTCTCACCTTCACCGCACCAGCGGATGGTCGTTACATCATCAAAGTCACCGACACCCGCGCCTGGGGTGGCGAGCGCTACGTCTATGCTCTTTCCATCCGCCAGCCGATGCCCGATTTCAGCCTGAAGCTCGCCGGCATGAATCCCACCGTCATGCCCGGTGCCTCCGTCGGTTTCTCCTTCCGCGCCGAGCGCGTGGATGGCTTCGATGATCCCATCCAAATCGACATCACCGGCCTCCCCGCTGGTTATTATGCCTCCTCCCCACTCCTCATCGAAGCCGGTCATGATTTGATCAGCGGCAGTCTCCACGCCGCGCCGGATGCCTCTGCGAATGCCGACTGGAGCAAGCTCAAGATCACCGCGAAATCCAAAGCCCTCACGCGCGACGCCGGAACCTTCGGCAAAGTCACGCTCGGTGCCGCGCCGAAGTTCATCATCGTCATGGAGCCGGATGCAGGCGGCAAGCCCATCATGCGCGAACTCAAAGACGAAACCAAGCCCCTCGAAATCACCCTCGCCCCCGGTCAGACGGTGAAAGCCTGGATTCGCGCCGTGCGCACGGGCAACGACGGCATCCTCAGCCTCGATGTGCATGGCCTGCCTCACGGCGTCATCGTCGATGACATCGGCCTCAACGGCGTGCAGATCCGCGAGAAAGAAAACGAGCGCCCCATCTTCTTCCGCGCCGCCAACTGGGTGAAAGATCAGGACAAACTCATCCACGCCGCCCTCAGCTCCGCCCGCAACGAACACGACAGCGCCGGATTGCAGACCAGCTTTCCCATGCTGATGAAGATCCGAAAGCCAGCAGGTGTGGCGGGGAGGTAAAGTTCGATGAGCGCGAGAGCGTCCTGGAGTGCGCCGGTCCTCCGGCGCTTTTCGAGCGTCTCACAGCACTCATCAGGTCACCAGTCCTGATCAACCTCGAAGTCATCCTCCACTTTCACTTTGTCGGTCTTGAAGCGTTGAATTGACTTCGCCATCGGCGCGCTCGTGTTTTCTTCAAACCAAGCCGCAGAGCACCATGGATAGTCCTTGGCTGCATGTACCAACCCATGATGAACGGCATTGGTGTGCGTGTAGTTTGGCCGTGCGAAGTACGAAGTCGGATGCGTGAGCTGGGTCTCACGAAAGTTATGCCATACATTTCGACCGGGTGATCCGTCGAGTCTGTTAACCCAACCTGCCAGCTTCACATGCAGCACTTTGAGCATACCTTGCAACGAACCGGGGTCATCAGGCGATTTGGCGATGAAATGGTAGTGATTAGAAAAGATGGCCCAGGCTTCCAGGTCCCAACCGTACTCTTTAGCGACGGTCAGAAGTCCACGTTGAACGACTTCTAGACGCTGGGAGCTGCGGAAATGATGCGCCTTCAGGTATGTCGCGGCCGTAATGAAATAGGTGCCCCGCTCAGTGAGCCGATGTGGTGGCGCATGCGGCCAATCGATGATCCTTGGCATGTGGAGAGTTTGCCGACAATAGAAGGACTTGGCAAGTAAGTCGCGAGAGCGTTTTGGAGTGCTCCAGTCCTCTGGAGCTTTTCGCGGGCCGATGGACACTCGAAAGCGCCGGAGGACCGGCGCACTCCAGGACGCTCTCGCTGCTGATCACGCTGCGAAATAATGTTTCCACGCTACAAGCACCCAGGATACACGTTCCCATCCCCCTCATGAACCGCCGCCATTTCCTCAAGCAATCGCTCGCAGCCTCTGCCTCCTTTTCCGCACCCGCCATCCTGAGCGCACGGTCCCCGAACTCCATGTTCCAGGTGGCCTCCATCGGAGTCGGCGGGATGGGAGCCGTGACGATGATGAGCGTGCTGCAGCACCCCAAAGTACGGCTGGTGGGAATGTGCGATGTGGATGCGAAGACGCTCGAACTCGCACAGGGCGGCAATGCGACCCGGCGGAAAGAACTTCAAGACCCCGATGCGGCGAAGCGTCTGGAGGGCGCGGCACCGTTTCGTGATTACCGCGAGATGATTGCCAAGTTGGGCGACAGCATCGATGCGGTGACGATTGGCACTCCGGACCACATGCATGCAGCGATGGCAGTGACAGCGCTGCGGGCCAAGAAGCACGTCTATTTGCAGAAGCCACTCACGCACCACATCCACGAGGCGCGGATTCTCGGTGCCGAGGCGGCGAAGGCCGGGGTGACGACGCAGATGGGCACGCAGGGTCATTCCAGCATCGAAACCTTGCTTGCAGTCGATCTGATCAAGAGCGGTGCCATCGGCAAGGTGAAGGAGGTCATCTGCTGGGAGAACAAGGCGGCGAGCTGGTGGCCCAAAGTCACCGAACGCAAAGCGCAGGCCGATCCAGTGCCGACGAATCTTGATTGGAACTTATGGCTGGGCGTCGCGAATGAGGTGCCGTTTCTTGAAGGTGCCTATCATCCCTCCATGTGGCGCTCCTGGGTGGATTTCGGCGTCGGCATGATGGGAGACATGGGCTGCCATTACTTCGACGTCGTCTTTGCCTGCCTCGGCCTCGCCGCACCCACCCGCGTGCGCTGCCTCGATGCAGGCAGCAAGGGCGATCTCTATGCACAGAAGCGTCATCTGGAGCTTGAGTTCCCCGGCACATCGCTCACGGCGGGAGACAAAATCAAAATGACCTGGACCGACGGCGGCTACCCGTATGACGCACGAGTCATCAAGCCCAGCGTGCTCACGAAGGACACACCGAGCGGCATCTTCTTTATCGGCGAGACCGGCAGCATCTTCAAACCACACAGCCAGCGCCCGTGGCTGGTACCAGAGGAAAAATTCACCGGCTTCGCGTATCCAAAGACGCGCATCGCAAACCATTACACCGACTGGGTGGATGCCTGCATGAAGGGCGAGAAAGCTGCCGCCGATCTGCCCACCTACGGCTGCCCCGTGACGGAGGCGGTCCTCCTCGGCGTCCTCGCCGAGCGCAATCCCGGCGGCTGGATCGAATGGGACGCCACGGCAGGCCAGGTGACGAACCAGCCCGAACTCAATGCCCAGCTCACGCGGAAGTATCGCGATGGCTGGAGTGTCGCAGGCCTGGGCTGAGGTTTGCTTAACATCTGCAAAGCAAGCGCAAAAAACTGTGTAAGTTATTCACAGCCGACGTTGCACTCGTCCAATGTCATCGTAGCATCGTACAGTTATTTAATGAGCGCGCACGAGTACAAACCAGACTCTCGTCTGAAGCAGGCCGAGAAGATCGCCACGCACCCAGAGCAGTACAAAGTCTGCGAAGGTTGTGGCTCCATCGTGGTCACGCGTGCCGTCACCTGCCCGAGCTGCCATGCCTACATGTTTGACTCCACGCCCGTACGTGTGATCGCACAGGCCAAGGAGCTCGCGCTGCGTGCCGCCAATTCGGTGCTGGCCTCGGACTTGTCCTGATTCAAGCTCAGCGCTTGGGCATCGCCTCCGCCGCTTCACCACGCAGCAGTTTGCCCAGCATACCCGTCAGCCAGAGGTAGTGATCGTTCGGCAGATCCGGCTCAGCGAGGAAGCTGCTGTCTCCCACGGGCGGATGATTGTCGGTTTTGAAAATGGCGGTGCCTTCATCCAGTTCATCAAACATGGCGACGTAGAGCATCTGTGCTCCAGCCTGTTTGGCCGCGAGCGCCTGGGACCAGAGAAACTCGCCGCCCCGCCGTGGGATCGCGTCAAACTTGGCTTCCTGGTTGCGTGACTTTGAGAGGTTGGTCCAGCTAAAGCCGGGGAAGATGACTGGCAGGTAATCGAGCTTGTGCTCAGCGCACCAGGCGATGTCGGGTTTCAAATATTTCTCTCCGCGACTGGCGGCGTCCTTAGACGTGCCAAACCGTCCGACCGCCCAGGGACTGACGATGTCCGCACGGGCAATGAGTTCGAGCAGTCGGGGATCTTTGATGCAGTCATGGTCGAGCGTGCGCCAGTAGTAGGGCACGCCCAGCATGATGGCGCAGCCGCCGAATTCGGGATCGTCACGCAGGAAGGTGATCAGGCGCGACCACTCTTCGAGCATCGGCGCGCGGTCATTGAAGCCGAGGCCCCACAAGGCGACGAGGGGTTTGCCGTGATGTTTGAAATATGCTGAAACTTTGGGGTCGAGGCGCTTTTCGGTGATGAGGCGCTTCCAGTCGTCGATGACGAGCTGAATGCCGTCTTCCTTGATGCCGCTGAGGTCATACATCAGCGTCAGGCCGCGCCCGTTCGCCTTTGCCGCCTCCTGGCAGTGCGCGAGCACCTGATCCATCGGTTCACGGAAGCGCTTGTCCCGTGTGGTGCCGGCGAAGCGCTGCACAAAGGCACCGTCGATGCCATAGTCACGCATCCACTTGAAATGAAGCTGCACGACGGCTGGGTGGACGGAGCTGAAGACTTCGGCGGTGCTGCCATCGGCATGCTTGAACGGCGTCGTCACGCGGGCTTCTTTGGGCAGCTCACTCACATCCGGCCACAGCTCGATGTGCGAGTGCCCTGGCTCAAAGGTTTTCCCTGCCGCGTAATGATGCCAGCCATTGTTGCTGCCATCCCCTTCACACCGGAACCAGCCCTGATAGCCGCAGACGACTTTGCCAGTGAGCGTGCTGGTATCCACGGTCTGGGCATGGACGCTGAGAGCAAGAAGGGTTGGCAGAATGAGAAACCGGAGCATGCAGGATGTTTTCGTTGACGGCAGCAGGGCGTCAAGGTGTGATATGGTTCGTATGAAACGACGCGCCTTTGTGAGTTCGCTGGCCGCATGGCCGGCTATTGCTGTTGCGGCATCCAAGTCCGAGGAGGGGAAGATCCGCGCCATCGCCGAAAGCTTTCTGCGGGAGCAGGGCATTCAGGGCATGAGCATCGCCTATGGAAGGAATGGCAAAATCGACTTCGAGGCGGCCTATGGTTTCGCTGATGCGGATGGCTCAGAGACCGTCACGCCGCAGCATCGCTTCCGCATCGCCAGTGTCTCCAAACCGATCACCGCCACCGCAGTGATGATGTGCATCGAACGAGGACTGCTACAGCCAGACAGCAGGGTCTTCGGCCCGCAGGGCATCCTGGGTGGCGATTACAGGGGCGATGTCGCGGCGGTCACCGTGGATCAGTTGCTCACCCACACCAGCGGCGGCTGGGCGAACGACAAGGATGATCCCATGTTTAAAAACCCGCAGATGAATCACGCGGAACTCATCGCCTGGACGCTGACCAACCAGAAACAGACTCACAAGCCAGGAGAACACTTTGCCTATTCGAACTTCGGCTACTGCGTCCTGGGCCGCGTGCTGGAGAAGGTGCTCAAGCTGCCTTACGACAAACTGATCACGCAGCAGGTGCTGTCGCAGTGTGGCATCACGAGCATGCAAATTGCAGGCAACACTTTGGCGGAGCGGAAGCCGAATGAGGTGATGTACCTCATGGTCAAACCGGGCGCGGCCTACAGCATGAATGTCACACGCATGGACTCACACGGTGGCTGGATCGCCACGGCGGATGATCTGGTACGCTTCGCCTCGCAACTCCCGGTTTTGCTCAACCAAAATTCGATTCATGCCATGACCACACACGGAGTCAGCGAGAGCTACGCACGCGGCTGGAACGTGAACAAGGCGCCCAATTGGTGGCACAACGGCTCACTGCCTGGAACCACCACGATCATGGTCCACACCGCCAAAGGCATGTGCTGGGCCGGATTGCTCAATGGCCGCAGCGAAAAGCTCGGCCTCGCTTTGGACAAGCTGATGTGGCAGATGGGCGGCGAGGTGAAGAGCTGGGGGCTGTGATCTCAACTGATTGCCAGTTTTCGTTTTCCAATTCGTATTCTGCATCCACCTCTCACTTCCACCATGACACCCCAGCAAAAAGCAGAATCCCTCGGCCTCGTTTTCACCAAGCAGCCACCCGCCTACCTGAACCTCTGCATCCGCAGCGGCAACCAGCTCTTGACCTCCGGCCACGTCAGCGATCTGAAGGGCAAACTGGGTGCGGGCGTTTCGACGGAGGACGGCTACAAGGCAGCCAAGAACTGCGCGGAAAAGGTGCTGCGCTCGGTGTGGGACACCCACGGCACTCTCGACGGCCTCAAAGTCCTCAAGGTGCTTGGCTGTGTGAACTCCACGCTGGAGTACACCGACCAGCACCTCGTCATCAACGGCTGCTCCGACCTGCTCCACGAAATCTTCGGCAAAGAAGGCGACGGCTACCACGCCCGCAGCGCCCTGGGCTTCGCCCAGCTTCCCACCGGGGCTGCCGTGGAAGTCGAGGCAATCTTTGAGATCAAGGCCTGACTCGGACGGGGCAAAATCGCCTGAAGGTTGTCTTTTTGCCCGCCATGGGTATCCTCCCCACCCCCCAATGCCACTTGTCCACATCAAAACCTACGGTTGCCAGATGAACGAGCGCGACACCGAACAGGTGTCGCAGATGTTCGTCGAGCGCGGCTACACCATGACGGCACGTGATGAGGACGCGGACGTGGTGCTGATCAACACCTGCTCCGTGCGTGATCAGGCGGAGCAAAAAGCGCTTGGCAAGATGGGCATGGTGCGGCGGCGGCGCACACCACTGGTCACCGGGTTCATGGGCTGCATGGCGCAGAGCCGCGGCAGTGAGCTGGTGAGCAAGGCGAACGTGGACCTCGTCGTCGGCACGCAGAAGTATCATCGCGTGGTGGATTACGTGGACGAAATCATCCGCGCCAAAGAGGCGAAGCAGATGGACGACGAGCGCTTCTCCATCGTCGATGTCGAGGAGGAGGTTGCCTCGCAAAACACGATCCGTGACCACACGCTGAAAGAAAAGCAGGCGAGCGCCTTCGTGAGCATCATGCAGGGCTGCAACATGAAGTGTACCTTCTGCATCGTGCCCTACACACGCGGCGGCGAGCGTGGCAGGCCCATCGCAGACATCCTCGAAGAAGTGAAGCGCCTCGCCGATCGTGGGGTGAAGGAAGTCACGCTGCTAGGACAAATCGTGAATCTCTACGGCAGGCATGAATTTCCCGCAGTGGATGGCAAAAGCCCATTCGTCCAACTGCTAGAGGCGGTGCATGAGGTGCCCGGCATCCAGCGCATTCGCTTCACCAGCCCGCACCCGATTGGCTACAAAAAGGATCTTATCGAAGCCTTCACCTACCTGCCGAAACTGGCTGAGCATGTGCATCTACCCGTGCAAAGCGGCAGCGATGCCATCTTGAAGCGCATGCACCGGCCCTACACGGCGGCCAAGTTCACCGAACTCGTGCAACGCATCCGTGAGGCACGCCCAGACATCGCGGTGACCACGGATGTCATCGTGGGTTTCCCCGGCGAGACGGAGGAGAACTACCTGGAGACGCGGCAGATGTTTGAAAACATCGGCTTCGACAACGCCTTCGTGTTTCGTTATTCCAAACGCCGTGGCACGCCTGCGGCGGAGATGGAGGAGTCCACCCAGGTGCCGGAACGAGTGAAGGAGGAGCGGAACCAGGATCTGCTCGGGCTGGTGAACCGCATCGCACTGCCGATGTACGATGCCCTCGTGGGAAAAGAGGTCGAAATCCTCTGCGAAGGACCGAGCAAGACGAACGACCAGCGGCTCACCGGCCGCACAGGCTCAAACCGCATCGTGGTCTTCGACGGCAATCCTGAGCGCCACACAGGGGAGATTTTCAAAGTCCGCATCGCTGAGGCAGGTCACTTCACCTTGTTTGGAGATCCGGTGCTGCATGCATGAGCGCGGCGCTGAAAATTGAGCTGCGTCCCCTCACGCACAAACACACTGCGGCGTTTTGCCGGTTGGTCATAGCGCTCGCAGAGTTTGAGAAGCTACCGCCTCCTGACGAAGCTGCTCAAGCACGTCTGGTCGAAGACGCCCTGAGCGCAAGGCCGCGCATCGAGGTCTGGCTGGCGTTTGTGAACGAGGACACGCAGCCCTGTGGCTACATGATCCTCGTGGAGACCTACTCAAGCTTTCTGGCGTTGCCGACCTTGTATCTCGAAGACCTGTTTGTCCTGCCGGAGCGGCGCAAAGGAGGAGTGGGCGGTGCCCTGCTCAAAAAAGTGGTCAGCCTCGCGCATGAGCGTGGCTGCGGCCGTGTGGAGTGGACGGCGCTCGATTGGAACGTGAATGCACAGCAGGTGTATGAGCAGCGCATCGGTGCCAAACGAATGAGCGAGTGGCTGCTCTACCGCATGACGCGCGCAGACATGCAGCGCCTGCTGGACCGCGAGAAGTCCTAGAAGGACATCGTCGGCACGTCGATCAGCGAATAGACCTCGACAGGATCAGGCTGGCCCTTCACCGGGTGGATGCCGGCGTTTTGGTAGAGCTGCAGACCTTCTGCCCAGCCATTGAGAAACGGCGCGCCAGCGAGCACTGGCACCTGCAGTTTGCGGGTCAGGCTCTCGATGCGGAAGGTCACATTCACCGCTTCACCCACGGCGGTGTTCACTCCGCGCCCCATGGCCCCCAGAGCGACATCGCCAATGTTCAAACCGATGTGGCAATGCACTTCCAGATTCATGTTCTCCTTCAGCCATTTGCGCTTGGGCGATTCATTGGATTCGGGGCTGCTGAGAATTTTGGCGGCCTCGGTGGCCTTCACCCGCGAAGAGATGTCATCTCCCGGCCAGTAGGCAAAAACACCGTCGCCGATGAACTTGTCGATGATGGCATCACGCGTTTTCAGGACTTTTTCGCACTGCGCATACCACTCGCGCAGCATGGCAGCCACTTCCTCAGCGCTGAGCTGGGAGGAAATGGTGGTGAAGTTGCGCAGATCGCCCACGAGCAGGGTGGCCCGGACCGTCTTGACCGGCAGCGCGATGGTGTGGAGCGACTGCGTGCTGACGTTGCTGGTGGTCTCACCAGAGGGACGTTCTTCGTCCTGGCTGTCAAAAATAAAGGTGCTGGTGCCAAACTGCACACGGTCCCCATGCCGCAGCGCACGCGCCGTGGTCACGGCCACGTCGTTGACGAAGCTGCCGTTAGCGCTGCCTAGATCAGAAACCCAGAACAACTGCCCGTCACGCCGAATGGTGGCATGCTGGCGCGAGACCCCGCCGTCCACCAAGCGGATGCTGGCATCCGGGCTGCGTCCGACCAGATTGAAGTCTTCGAGAGTGATCTCGAGTTCTTTCTCCAGTGATTTGAGTGTGGCGCCCATGCAGGTGATTAAACGGAATGCTCTTTTGAAGCAATTTACACGCCGTAAGTCAAGCGCGGTCGTGTTCCAGCTACAAGGTTTTTCGCAGGTTCTTTCGAGAGTCTCGATTGATCCTGAAAAGCAACTTTTTAATTCGACCGGGTTCACGGCTTGTCGTGACGATGTATTTGCCATTGCCACGGGCGTCTCCACCATAGGTTATGATGCATCGGTTTTTTCGCAGGCGGGTGTTAGGGGCGGCTTTCCTGGCGCTCCTGGCAGTTGCTGGCGTCGTACATGCCCATGTGGTGCCCAATATGACCGTCGAAGCGGAATTCAACTCCGCTGGCGGCTACACCCTGCGCATCAATGTCGATCCACGCACCTTCCTCGCTGCCGATCCCACCTCGCTGCCGCCGGTTCCGGCCTCGTGGTATTTGGAGCAGACGCCGGAGCAGGTCGCTGCGACCCATGAAAAAGCGCAGCAATACCTCACCAGTTCGTTGGGGGTGCTGTTTGATGGAAAAAAAGCCGCGCTGCCAGCCTGCAAAGTTCAGGCCATAGACGGTGCGGACAACACCCCCCTGAAAGCCGACACTCAGGAAGTCCATTTGCTCGCCACGGCCAGCGGCGAGCTGCCAGCGGATGCCGCCACTTTTCAGATCGACTTTGCCAAAGAGGCCAACACCAGCCTGATCCTGCTGCACACCCAGGCGGGAAAGACCGAGCTTCGCCCGCAGGTGATCTTTCCTGGCGAAACCAGCCGCCCGTTTCAACTTCACGTCATCGCCACAGCCCCCCCGGCGGACTCTTCGCCACCCAGGGCGAATGAAGTCTATGTCATCGTCATACTAGCTGTGGCATGCATCCTGGGATTCATCGGCAGTCGGTTGCTCAACCGCTTTCGCCATCATCATCGTGCTCACCGCAAACCGGGTGATAGCCAATTGTGAACAACTCGGACTTGTTCACCCCTTCCAGGCGGCGTTAATCCTCTCCCCCGCCCCATGCCAGACTCCTTCGTCCATCTCCATCTTCACACCGAGTACTCTCTGCTAGACGGAGCCGTGCGCATTGATGCGCTCATGAAACGCGTGAAGGAGCTGGAAATGCCCGCCGTGGCCATGACCGACCACGGCAACCTCTACGGGGCCATCGACTTCTACATGGCCGCCAAAAAGGCCAAAGTGAAGAGCATCATCGGCTGTGAAGCCTACCTGGCTCCCGGTTCCATGGCGGACAAAAACGAAGTGCCGGGCCGCAAACGCTCCTCTCATCTCACCCTGTTGGCCGCCAGCAACGAAGGCTTCGAAAACCTCTCCAAGCTGATCACCAAGGGGCACCTCGACGGCCAGTGGTACAAGCCCCGCGTGGACAAAGACGCCCTGCGCGAGCACGCGAAGGGCCTCATCTGCCTCAGCGGCTGCATCAACGGCGAAATCAATGAACTCCTGCTCTCCGACCGCAAGGACGAGGCGGAAAAAAGCCTGCTGGAGTTTCGCGACATCTTCGGCCCTGAAAATTTCTACCTCGAAATCCAGGACCACAACATGGAGGCCCAGCGCAAAAGCGCGCGCCAGATGATCGAGTGGGGCAAGCAGTACGATCTGAAGACCGTCGCCACTAACGACGTGCATTTCCTCAATCGCAGCGATCACGAGTCCCACGACATCATGATCTGCATCGGCACCGGCGCGAGCATCTACGATCAGAACCGCATGACCTACTCCCCGGAGGTCTATTTCAAGACCGCCCAGGAAATGCGCGCCCTCTTCTCCGAGGTGCCGGAGGCCTGCGACGCCACGCTCGAAATCGCCGAACGCTGTGACCTCAAGATCCACCTCGACTCCACCAGCATCGACCGCTACCCGCAGTATCCCATGCCTGATGGCGGGGATCGTAATGAATACCTGCGCAGGCTGACCCAGGAGGGCTTGGAAAACCGCTATGGCCGCAGCCGCGCACTCAATGATGAGGTGCTGCATCATCGCATGGAAGTCGAGCTCGCCCTGCTGAAAGAGAAAAACTTCACCAGTTACTTCCTCATCGTCTGGGACTTCATCAACTGGGCGCGCGAGCACGACATCCCCGTCGGCCCCGGTCGTGGTTCTGCCGCCGGTTCGCTCGTCGCCTACTGTCTCGGCATCACGGACATTGACCCGCTACGCTTCGAACTCGTGTTCGAACGATTCCTCAACCCCGAGCGTGTCAGCCCTCCCGATATCGACATCGACTTCTGCCAGACACGTCGGCCCGAGGTCATCCAGTACGTCCGCGAAAAATACGGCGACCTCAGCGTCTGCCATATCATCACCTTCGGCACCATGGGGGCCAAATCAGTCATCCGCGACGTCGGCCGCGTGATGGGCTGGAGCTACGGCGACAGCGACGCGCTGTCGAAGATGATCCCGAACGAGCTAAACATCGACCTGGAGGAGTCGGTGAAGAAAAACCCTGACCTCGCCGCTAAGCTCGAGACCGACGGCAATGCGCAGGAACTCTGGCGGCATGCCACCTTCCTCGAAGGCCTCACTCGCGGCACGGGTGTCCACGCCGCCGGTGTTGTCATTGGTGATCGCCGTCTCGACAATTTCATCGCTCTCACGCGCGACAAAGAAGACGCCATCCTCTCGCAGTATGCGATGAAGCCGCTCACCGAGCTAGGCATGCTCAAGATGGACTTCCTCGGCCTCAAAACGCTGACGGTGATCCACGAAGCCGAGCATTGGATCCAAAAGCGCATCCACGGCTTCAGAGTGTCTGAAGCGCCGCTCGAAGACAAGAAGACCTTTGATCTCATCAAACGCGGCGAAACAGTCGCTGTCTTCCAGATGGAATCTGGCGGGATGGTCAACACCTGCAAACAGCTCGGCCCTGATACCATCGAGGAAATCATCGCTATTCTGGCGCTCTATCGTCCCGGCCCGATGCAGTTCATTCCCGACTACATCAAACGTAAAAAGGGTGAGGAGAAGGTGGACTACCCCCACCCGCTGCTGGAGAAAATCTCCAAAGAGACCTATGGCATTCTGGTCTATCAGGAGCAGGTCATGCAGGCGGCCAACTTGCTCGCCGGTTTCTCACTTGGACAAGCTGACTTGCTCCGCCGAGCGATGGGTAAAAAGGACGCCGCTGAGATGGCCCGCCAGCGTCTCATCTTCGTCGAAGGCTGTCTCAAGACCAACGACATCCACGCCAAGCTCGCGAACTCCATCTTCGACTTGCTCGAAAAATTCGCGCAATACGGCTTCAACAAGTCCCACTCCGCAGCCTACGGGATCGTCACGTATCGCACGGCCTACTTGAAGGCAAACTTTCCCGTCGAGTTCATGGCGGCGGTGCTCAGCTTTGAAATCAGCAATCCCGACAAGATCGCCAACTTCGTCAGCGAGTGTTTCGAGATGGGCATCAAAGTGCTGCCTCCTGACGTCAACAAATCCTCCCTCAAGTTCGCCCCTGAGTTCAGCAAGGAAGCCGTGGTCGCCACGGATGAAGCACCCAAATCGGGCTACGATTTGCCGAACTCCATTCGCTATGGACTCAGCGCCATCAAGAACGTCGGTGAAGGTGCCATGGAGGCGGCCATCGCCGAGCGTGAGAAGAACGGCCTCTTTACCAGCCTCGAAGATTTCGCTGCCCGTTTGGACAATCGCGCGGTGAACAAGAAGCTCATGGAGTCCCTCGTCAAAGCGGGAGCCTTCGACTTCACCAAAGAGCCGCGCGCCGTGATGTTCGCCAAACTCGAGCAGGTGCTCGCTTCTGCGGCGTCCATGCAGAAGGACAAAAAAGCGGGCCAGGGCGGCCTCTTTGATGACTTCGATCTGGCAAAGCCCAAATCCAAGAAGAACGAGGCTGCAGCGCCCTCCATCGTGTGGAGCACCGATGAGGTTCTCGCCTTCGAAAAAGAACTCCTGGGCTTCTACGTCAGTGGTCATCCGCTCGATAGCTACCGTGGGCATTTTGATGCGCCGAAGCTTATCAAGATCGCCGCCATTGAGGAGATCGACACCAAGGAGAAAGCGCAGACCATTTCCATCGCGGGCATCATGAGCCAGCTCGAGGTGCGCTACTCCAAGCGCGACAACCGCCCCTTCGCCACCTGCAAGTTCGAAGATTTTACCGGCCAGGTCGAGATGATGTGTTGGAGCGACGACTACGAAAAGCTCAAGGATGTGCTCGCAGATGGCGCCGTGCTCTCTCTGCGCGTGCGTGTCAGCAAGGATCAGAAGACCGATGGAAACCGCGTCACTCTCAATGGTGCCACGCTGCTCAAGCCCAAGGCTGCGAAACCGCGCAACGCCAGCGATCCCGATCCTTCCGAGCCACCACCGCCCAAGCCGATTGCTCCGCCCAAACCGTACGTCTTGAAGCTCAATACCAAGCAGCACGACGAAACCGACCTCGAACGCATTCAGGAGGTGCTTCTCGCACACCCTGGAGCGCTGCCTGTCTTCCTTGAGATTTCTCAGAACGGACATAAAGCGCGACTTGAGCTGGATGAAAGCTTCCGGGTGGCTCCAAGCCCGGATCTGCGCCGTGCATTGACAGTCTGGCTGTGAGTCACAGCCTGCAAGCCGGTGCTTCTATCATTTTGCCAAATCGTTTTCTCAGCGCACTGTCAGGAAACACATGCGCCCTAACCGCCCAGACCAGCCCACCGCCCGACAGAACCGCCATTCCCGCTCTGACAACCATGTGCGTGTCTATGAAGAAGGAGACATCTCCGCAGTTCTCGAAGGCAAGGAAAGCCCTCTCGTCCTGATCCTCGACTGCGTCCAGGACCCGCACAATCTCGGAGCCTGCCTGCGCACCGCCGATGCCGCAGGCGTCTGCGCCGTGATCATGCCCAAGGACAAAACCGCACCCATCACCGAGACCGTCGTACGCGTGGCCTGCGGCGGCGCGGAAAACATCCCGCTCATCCGCGTCACCAACTTGGTCCGTGCCATGGACAAGCTCAAAGAACTCGGCATCTGGCTCGTTGGCACCGCGGATGAGGCCACCAAGAGCCTCTACGATCTCGACCTCAAAGGCGGCATCGGCATCGTCATGGGTGCTGAAGGCGACGGCATGCGACGTCTCACCGGTGAGCATTGCGACTTCCTCGTCAAGATTCCCATGGGCGGCAAAGTGGATTGCCTCAATGTCTCCGTCGCCACCGGTGTCTGTTTGTTTGAATGCGTCAGACAGCGACAGCCGAAAAAATGATCTCTGAACGAAACATCGTCGTGCTCACCGGCGCGGGCATGTCCGCCGAATCTGGCGTACCGACGTTTCGTGGTGCGGACGGTCTTTGGGAAGGGCATCGCATTGAGGATGTCGCATCACCGGAGGGTTTTGTACGCGATCCAGAACTGGTCCATCGTTTCTACAATCTGCGCCGTGCGGCTTTGAACACCGTGGAACCCAATGCCGGTCACCTCGCTCTCGCCCGTCTGGAGCGCGAATGGCAGGGCCGGTTTTTCCTCGTCACGCAAAACGTGGACGACCTCCATGAACGTGCTGGCAGTGAAAAACTCACCCACATGCACGGCGAACTTCTCAAAGCGCGCTGCGAATGCTGCGGGGCGGTGATGTCCTGGAGCAAAGACTTGTCATCCGGCACTCGCTGCCACGCCTGTGGCGAGATCGGCGGCATGCGCCCCCACATCGTCTGGTTCGGCGAATTCCCCTTCGAGATGGAGACCATTATGAACGCCTTGAAGTGCGCAGATTTATTTCTCTGCATCGGCACCTCCGGCGTGGTGTATCCCGCCGCCGGGTTCGCCCAGATCGCTGCGCAAAACCATTCGTGTCGCCTCATCGAATTCAATATCGAGAACACCGAGATCTCTCTCCAGTTCCGTGAGCGTATTGTCGGCCCTGTATCCGTGGAACTGCCCAAATTCGTGGAGCAGCTTCTATCCGATTCGCACAGGCAAGCTTGGTTAAGTTAGAACGGCGAAGGCCCAAAGAGTGCGTCCTTGATCTCCTGATCACCCGCTGCAGCACTGTCACGCCGCCGCGGCGGTGGGCCGCCCGGACCTCCTGGGCCACGACCACGCCGCTCCGAATCTTCCGGTGTGCTGCCAATCACAATGTCCCAGGTGCCGACGAGTTCCTTGCTCTCGGCACTCATCGGTTTGAACTCGCGAATGACGGACAGCCGCTGCTGCTCCGTGCCCATGCTGCGCAGGATGCCATCGCGGTCATTCTGCGGCACGCCAGCGATGAACAACTGCGTGGTGAGCATGCTCTTGTCGTTCTGCTTCACCCGGATGTGCCAGTGAATGGTGCGCCCGGTATAGAGGCCCGGCTTGATCGTGCGAAAGCGATATTCCCCCTTCGGGTTGGTTTCGATTTTGCCATAGCCCTGAAACTGCGGATCACGCTCCTTGCCCGGCTGCGTGCCTCTGCTGTGAATGTAGCAGCCGTTGTTGTCCGACTGCCAGAGTTCGATCACAGCACCTTGAATCGGCTTGCCATCCACATGGAGCAAGCGTCCGCCAAACTCGGTCACGACCCCGCTCGCCGGGGCCTTCCCGCCGGTGATCAGGGTCAGATCATTGTCCTGATCCAGCGGCAAATGATCCGGATAATACGGCCCTTCCGTCGCACGGGGAGTGCGCGCGAGCGCCTCCGCATACACGCTGCCGGCAATGATCCCGCCAGTAGTCAGGAGCAGGCTGTGAAGCAGCTTGCGACGGCTGAGCGGGATATGAAAGGGATGAATAGCGGTGTTCATGATTGGGTTTGGATGCCAGTCAAACCCAGTTAGCTCACGTTAGTTGCACATGAAAAAATACGCCGATGAACTCTGTCGATAGCTCGCAGAGTTTACTCACCAAATCGGCCTCGCAATGACCGGCTTCTTGCCTGCCACCTGCACTTCATACCAGCCCGGAAAGCCGCGCCATTTGACACTGCCATGGGCATCCGTCTTCAACGTGACCTCGGTGTGCCACCTACGGCCGATCCATTCCTCCAGCACTTCCCCACGCTTGCGGATGCTCCAGTCCTTGCTCCAAGACGCCGCCTCAGGTTTCCAGTGCGAGCCTTCCCAAAATCCCCAGAGCAGAAAGCTGGTGTAAGCCGGATGACTGAACGCCGCAATGAGTACATCGCGCGTATAGTCCGCAGCAAGCTCCTCATCCTCCGTGGTCACGATGTCATATTCGGTGATGCACTGATGCGGCACCACCTTCGCAAAACGATCCGTCACCCCCAGCAGGTGCTCCGGCGCTGGCAGGTAGCTCTCATGAAAATGCGCTTGATTGCCAAGCCCATGCACGGTGAGTCCCGCTGCATTGAGCGCCTGAATGTACGTAAGCGTATCGTCACACTGCGGCCCAGGTCGGAATACCTGATCCTCGTTCACGCAAAAAGGCAACTTCGTCAGCGATCTTGCCAGCGTGAAGACTTCGCGGTCAAGCTGCTCCAGACCAGGCCGCTTATTCAGCATGTCCGCACCGTTCCAGGCGATGGGGTGGTTGATTACATCCCACTCGATCACGCGATCTTTCACATACTCCAGCCGCTCTTTCACACTGGCCAGCGTGCGCTCGCGAATGACGGCGCTGTCCTTGACGTCATGCAGATTAAACGGCGTCGCCACCTGCATCAGGTAATGCCCCCTCACAGGAATGTGGCGCTCCGCGAGCCAGGCAAAAGCCCGGTCCAGCTCCGCATTCCGTTGGGCCTTGCGCTTTTCATCGAAATCCGGTGACCAGTTGCCATCCTTAAGGTCATTCTCAAACACCACAATGCTGAAAAGGCGGTCAATGATCTCACGATAGCGCCGGTCGTCTTCACTTTCACCGCTGAACCGCTTGGCCACCACGGCCGAGCCAAACCCGAACGCATGACGATTCAGCGTGAGCTTCACCTCGGTATTGGCCACCGGCTTGCCGTCATCACCCATCACGACCATGGCAAGATCCGCCTTGCGATGCTGCTCGATGCGTTCCAGTGCCGCCTGGCGCCAAGGCGCATCCGCTTCACGGCCTGCATAGCTGCGCTTTCTCAATTGAGCGCGCGGGAAGCTGCTGACGTCCGTGGTCGCCGGATACCGCAGCACACGAATGCTTTCGACCTCGATGCTCTGCTCCTTCTGCCCGCACAGCAGCACGATGGCAGCGCTTCCTGCCGGAATATCATCGCTGGCGATGAATGTCACCGGCTGCTCCGTCCACTCCCGATGAATATCCACGCCGGAGGTATCGCCAAAAGAGGTGTAAGGTGCGGCACGCAGTTGCAATTTCGCCAAAACCTCGCCCGATTCTGCGCTACCAACGACGCGCGCCTTGATGATCGCCAGCACCCGCTCATGCTTCGCGATGCCCTCGGCTACCTGAGCCGTAAACTGAGCTGAGTAGGCTTTGGCCACATCTGGCTGCGTGATGGTGATGCGCTTGCCGATCTCCAAATCTTCCGCCTTTCCGGCCACCTTGGATGCAGACGCCAGCAAATCAGCTCCACCACGCACATCCGAGCCTCCAGGCGGAATCTCTAGCGCATTCAGCCGACAGAGCGTGGTGAAAAAGACAGCGGTCAGAAAGCTCAGGCGTTTCATGGTAAAGGTGCATCTACCTCCACTTCTGCACGATTCAAGCGGGGAGCGCTGGGCAGTGGCTCAAGGAGTCATCGCAATGCGAAATCCCACCGAGTGATAGCCGCCACTGCGATTGCGTCCTTCGCCCGTGCAAAGACTCTGCCCACTGCGCCCCGTGGAGTACCAACTGCCGCCCCGCACATCGTTCACCTCCTTGCCACGTTCCGCGCCGTTTGTGGCCACAATGATACTGCTGGTCCACTCATAGGCGTTGCCCGCCATGTCGTAGCAACCATACGCACTTTTGCCGTTTTCGTAGGTGCCCACGGCTGTGGTGAAGCCGCCTTGGTTGACGAGGTCACGGTAGATCTGCGTGTTCACGAAGCCCGTGTTCGTGCTGTGGTCGATCCACGCATCCACACCGCCATCAGGCGTCACGGCAAAGACCTTACCATTGCCGGTCATGATGTCTTCCACGCGGCCCTTTTCACCCGCTTTGCCAGATTTATCGACATAGCTGGTGGTCGTCTTCGCCTCTTTGTCCAGCATGTAGGCGGCGCAGACGGCGTTGTAATTGAAGTGTGTTTTCAAACTGTGACCGCTGTAACGGCTGTCCTTATCATCCCCCCATGGGTAGTGAAACGCCTTGGGTCCTCGTGCCGCTCTCTCCCATTGTTCCGCACTCGGGACGACAATCTTCCAACCAGTCCTGTCACTGATCCATGCGCAGTAGGCCTCCGCGTCCACCAGCGACACGAAGAGCACGGGATGATTCGCTTTGCCTTCTGGGTAGTTGCCGCTCTTCCAATAGCGCGGCACACCGCGATAGTGAGTGGCGTCAAGGAAGGCTTTGTACTCCGCATTGGTGACTTCAAATCGTGCGATAGCATAGCCCGAAATTTCGCGCGTTTCGTTTTCGCCAAACGTAAACTTTCCGGCAGGCACATACACCATACCAGCCGGAACCTTGATCGTTTTCGGTCCATCGTGTACATCGACTGTCGTCTTGTCGGTTGGCGAGAGTATCGGCATCCCATTGCCTGCCACGGCAACTGGCTGCAAACCTGATGCGGTCGAAGCCCAGGTGAGAATATAAACCAGCAGTGCAGATAATTTAAAGAATCGCGTTTTCATCGTAGTGTTGTTGGGGTGAAGTGAAAATGATGGGAAAGAGTTAGAAACCATCATCACGGTGCCGTTACGGCCACGCGGAAGAATTTTGGAACCTGCCCGTTAATCTGTGCCGGAAAGGCAATCGAGACCACTTGTACGCTGCCATCATCGGCCAGCACGACCGGTGTGTCGGTGCTGTTGGTCCAAGTGCTCAAGTCCGCGCTGAACTGCACCGTGTAAGTCAAGCCTGTGGCGGCATAGTCATCGCGTCGGCAGAAGACAGCGGCTGGCCCACCGCTTTCGAATTGCAGCAGCGGCGCACCATGGGCCAGCACAGTGGAACCGCTCACTTGCAGCACATTCATTCCAGCGACAGTCGGGCTTGTTCCAAAGGCATACTTCAAGACATTCGCGATGCCATCGTTCGTGTAAGATACGGTGGCCCCGGAATTCGCACCCGCAAGACCGAGAGTTGCCACCCAATTGCTGTACGCGGAGATAATGGTGAGGAAAAATGAACTCTTTGCCGTCAATCCGCCGTTGTCCGTGACTTGCACCGTGAAAGTATAACTACCTGCTGTGGTCGGCGTACCACTCAGGACACCTGCGCTGCTCAAGGCCAGTCCGCCTGGCAGTGAGCCGCTGCTCACATTCCACGTGTAAGGCATTGCTCCACCCGTGGCTGCGAAGCTCTGCGGGGAAACCTTGCCGACTGCGCCTCCTGCAAGTGGCGAGGTGCTTGTGATGCTCAGTGGATTCACGATGCTCATAGCAATGGACTTCGTGATGGATTGCCCTCCGCTGCCTGTGACTTGCACCGTGAAGGTGCTGGTGCCTGTGGCGGTGAGCGTGCCGCTCAACACGCCGTCTGGCGTCAGCGTCAGTCCTGTTGGCAGTGCGCCACTGCTCAGCGCCCAATTGTAAGGCGCAGTGTCTCCAGTTGCCGTGAGTGTTTGCGAATAGCTGGTGTTGATCACTGCTTCGGCGGCGGATGCGCTGGTCACCGCGAGATCGTTCGTTGTCGAAGGCAGGATCATCGCGATACGAAAGCCCACGGAGTTATAATTGCCATCGGCACGGCCTTCGCCGCTGTTCACTCCCACGCAGCTTGACGAAGTGGCATACCAGGAACCACCGCGCACTTGATTCACACTCAGTCCCGCTTCCGCGCCATTGGACGCAGTGAAAAGTGTGGTCGTCCAGTTCCACAGATTGCCTGCCATGTCATAAGCACCGTAACCGCTCGCGCCACCTGTGTAAGTGCCCACGGGCGTGGTGTAACCTCCAGCGTTGTTGATCGCTGCAAACAGATCCGTGTAGATGAATCCGGTGTTCGTATTGTGATCTACATAGCCGGAAACCGCGCCCGATGAACTGATCGAAAGCAAAGCCGCCACCGGCGGCGTGGCATTGCTGATTGTAACTATCGAACTGACCGTCATCGGGCTGGGATAATAACTCGAAGACGGATTGTTGTAATAAGGCGAACTGGAGCTGTTGAAAAGCACCGCCGAATTGGAAGTCCATGCCGGCGTGAGCGAATAAGCCGTCTTCAACGTGGTCAGGTAGTAAGACGTGACATTGGCGTTGAAGTTGAAGTTCGCCGTGAGAATGCCACCTGAGTAAGTCGCACCCGCAGTGCCGCCCCAAGGATATTTATAGCCGTTCGGCCCGCGGGCGGCATTCTCCCACTGATAAGCCGTCGGCAGGATGACTTTGAATCCAGTTTTCTGGCTGACCCACGCTGCATAAGCCTTGGCCGCTGACAGGGAGACAAAATTCACCGGGTGGTTCCCCCTCCCCGCAGGATAAGTTCCGCCGACCCAATAAGCCGTCGGTGTCACGCCTGTGCTTGGAATGTATTGCGTGGCGCCAGTGTCGTTGATGAACGCGAGAAATTCGGCGTTGGTGACATGATAACGCCCAACGCAATAACCCTTCAAATTCACTGTCGAGGCCGCAATCACAGGTGTCGTCGTGCTCGGCCCGTACGTGAACGAACCCGTCGGCACATACACCATGCCCGCCGGTACCTGCACAGTATTCGCTCCGTCGGTCACGGTGTAAATCGTTGTATCAGTTGGGTGTGGAATGCCAATGCCGTTGGCCGCTGTCGCGAGGAAAACTTCAAGCGACAGTGTTTTCGTGGCAATTCCATTAGCACTGTCGGCGACCCGCACGGAAAAGGTGAACGAACCCGCAGCCGTCGGCGTGCCGCTCAAGATTCCGGCACTGCTCAAAGTCAGCCCACCTGGAAGGGTACCGCTGTTCAAAGTCCATGTGTATGGTGTTGTCCCACTGGATGCGGAAAGTGCCTGCGAATAACTCGCGCCCAGATAAGCCGCCGTCAGCGGCGAGGTTGTTGCAATCGTTAGATTGGACGGCGCGACGACAGTGATGGCGTAGCTCTGTGTGGCTGTGCTGCCAGCACTGTCTGTTACTTGAGCGGTGAAGTTAAAAGTTCCTGCCACGGTGGGCGTGCCACTCAAGACACCTGCGCTGCTAAATATCAGGCTTGTGGGCAAGGTGCCGCTGCTCACTGACCATGAGTACGTTCCGTCTCCGCCCGTGGCCGAGAGAGGCTGCGAATAGACGGTGCCAGTGGTTCCGAGATTCAACGGTGAATTCGTTGTGATCGTGAGCGGCGGCGGTGCGCTGACGGTGAATGTGGATGATATTCCCGTGTGTCCCGTCCCGTCATTTGCCGTCATAGTCACCAAAGTCGCCGCAGATGAGATCGTCAGGCTCCCGCTGAAGCTACCGCTGGTCAAAGTGACGCTGGAAGGCGTGACAGTGAATGATGCCGCGCCGGTGGCGGCAAAAGGAATGGTCAGCCCGGTATTCGTGCTTCCAAGGGAAGTGGCGTCGGAGTTGTCGCTGTTGTGTTTCCATGACCAGTCGGCAGTCGTATTGTTGTCAGCCGTGCCGGTGCGCTGGAAGGAATCGACATTGACCGCGCCGGGCGCACCCGTGCCCGAGGTGGTGCCTGCACCCGTCCATTGGTTGCTCAAGGAGATTGCCTGGCTATTCACTGTCACGCCAAATTGCGCGGTGTACGCTGCCGTCCACCCCCACATGAAAATGTCCCGCAGCGTGCTGGTGCCGTCGAAGACCGCAACCCAGCCGTAGCGCTTGTTGGGAGTGTTGATCCAGGCAATAGAACTGCCGAAATATACGCGACCGCTAGCTGTGTTAGTGGAACTCGAAGTCACACGCAATGTTTGCCCGGCCGTCATGCTTGATGGCAAGCTGAGAATCGTGGCGTTCATCGAATTCATATCCGAGACCGCCGGGCTGGTCGTGTTGGACGTGTCGTTGATGCGGACAAACCAGCCCGCCGTGTTCACCGTGGCGTTGGAGATGTTTTGTATCTCAAACTGCCGCTCATTTCCTGGAGCGACTTCAGTGACAGCGATGGGCGAGAGCGCACTCGTGGCGGTTACGGTCACGCTGCCGTTGAAAGTCGTCACCGTATTCCCGCCCGAATCGCGTGCTGTGATTTGCGCCGCGAAGGCAGACCCAGCAACGGCAGACGAAGGAACCGTGTCGAAAGTGAAATGATCCAGTGTTCCTGCTTGCGCTACAGCGGCGAGCAGGAGCATCAGCACGGTGAAATGGAGGCCAGGGAGTCTGAACATGGTGTATAACTCCGAGCCTCATGGGCGATGATGAACTGAATATGAATTCGGGGAAAAAATTCCCAAATTTCCCAATTCATCTTCTATTCATCTTGGTGCTTCATTCCTATGCTGCCCCATGCGATTGCTCCTCATCGAAGACGACTCCGACCTGCTTTCCGGCCTCGCCCGGACCTTGCGTCGTGCGGGCTATTCAGTGGACACCGCGCAGGACGGCGAGGACGGTTTGTTCAAGGCGCTGGACATTGATTACGACGCCGTCGTGCTCGACGTGATGCTGCCTTGTCTCGACGGTTGGACGGTGCTCGCGAAGCTGCGCGAAACGAAAAGCACGCCCGTGCTGATGCTCACCGCACGCGATGCCACCAAGGACCGTGTGCGCGGCTTTGACACCGGTGCCGATGATTATCTCGTGAAGCCCTTTGAGCAGGATGAACTGCTCGCCCGCATCCGCGCGCTCATTCGCCGGAGTGCGGGCAAGCCCACGCCCACACTCGTCATCGGGGAGGTGGGGATTGATACAACGAACCGCGTAGTCACGCTCGCGGGTGAGAAAGTGACGCTCACTGCGCGCGAATACGCCGTGCTGGAATATCTTGCCTTGCATCGCGGTCAGCTCGTCACACGCACCACGCTTTACGAGCACCTCTATGACGACAGCGGCGAGACGCTCTCCAACATGATGGACGTGCTCATTTACAATCTGCGCAGCAAATTTGGGCGCGACCTCATCACCACCCGCCGCGGCCACGGCTACTGCATCCCATGATGTTCACGCGCTCCATCCGCTGGCGGATTCAGGCCTGGCACGCCCTACTGCTCACGCTCGTCATCGTCGGCTTCGGTATCACTGCGCACCGCCTCGCCGCCACAAACCGCCTGCGTGTCGTGGACCTGGAGCTCCAGGCGCTTGTGGCGAAGCTCGGCATCGCCGTGCCACCCACACCGGCGAGTGAGACGGCACACCGTCCGCCGCCCAAACCTGGAGTGAGCACCATCGATCAGATCACAGCCGGGGGCGCGCATTTCATCGTGTGGAATGTCGATGGCACCGTACAGGCCAGCTCCGCAAAACCACCTGTAGAACTGCACCGGCCGGAGCGCGATGGCACCGGCGAAGCGACCTATATGAGAACCTTCGGAGACATGCGGCAGGCCGTTCACTTCACCGGCGCGGGCCGTTGTTTCATCGTGGGCCGCCCGATTGCGCAGGAACTCGCCGAACTGCGCCAGCTTGCATGGTATCTCACCGCATCCGGCGCTGGCGTGCTGGCGCTCGGCCTGCTCGGCGGCTGGTGGATGGCCGCGCGCGCCATGCGCCCCATTGCAAACATCAGCGAGACGGCGGAAAAAATCGCCACCGGCGATCTCGCGCAGCGCATCCCCACCGCCACTTCGGACGATGAACTGGGCAAACTCACCAGCGTACTGAACTCCACCTTTTCCCGGCTCGATGCAGCCTTCACGCAGCAAGCGCGCTTTGCCGCTGACGCCGCACATGAACTGCGCACGCCCGTCACCACCATGCTCATGCACGCGCAGGACGGCCTAGCGACCACGCCTCTCTCCGACGAGCAAAGGGAATGCTTTGGTGCCTGCCAGCGTGCCGCGCGCCGCATGCGCTCCTTGATCGAGTCACTGCTGCAACTCGCCCGCCTTGATGCCGGACAGGAGCTTCACAATCCCGAGTGCATCGATCTTGCCGAACTCGCCCTTGACGTGATCGAACTCGTGCAACCGCTCGCTGAGCAGCACGGCATCGTGATCCATAATCAGTTGCAAAGCGTCACCGTGCGAGCCGATGCCGAGCGCCTCATGCAAGTGCTCACGAATCTTCTGACCAACGCGATTCAATACCACCATGACCAAGGCGAGGTTCGCTTGTCATTAAAAATGGACAATGGTTTGGCCCTTTTAAGCATAGCCGACAACGGCCCCGGCATCGAACCACAGCACCTGCCGCACTTGTTTGAACGCTTCTATCGTGCCGACTCCTCTCGTAGCAGCAAAGATGGACATAGCGGTCTTGGTCTCGCCATCTCGAAGGCCATCATTGAGGCCCACGGCGGGACCATTGAGGTCACCAGCATTCCGGGCCAAGGAACCACTTTCACGCTAGGCCTGCCAGCCGTTTGATCATTAGTTCTTCGCCTTCTTATGCTGCGGCGCGATCGCGCCGTCCTTGCCTTCCGGCCAGTTGGCACCTTCGGTGATCCATTGGCGGATGAGATTCACTTCATCTTTGGGAATACGGTGCCCAGTGGCGGGCATGGCTTTCTTGTCCTTGGCTGGCAACGTCAGCACGAGATAGAGCAGGCTTTTCTCCGCATTTTTCGGCACGATCACCGGCCCGGTTACGCGCTTGCCGAAGGCGAGCGCCCGCGTTTGCAGGTTGAGTTCGCCCAGCAGAGTTTCCGAGTTGTGACACTCGACGCAGCGGTCAGCGAGGATCGGCTTGATCTGTTTCACAAAATCTACCGAAGGGTCTCCGGCGGCATTGCGAATGGTGGCGGCTGAAAGGCAGATGGCGAGCAGGGATGCATGGATTTTCATAATGAGAGCATCCTAGATTTGCACTGAGCTGTCTCAGCGTGGCTTGCGGCTGAATGGGCGCATCTTGTCGCCTTCCCGGTTGCTCCTGCGAGCGCGTGCCTGCATCATGCTGCATGAGCATCGAACAAATTACCGCCCGCATCTGTGCGTTTCGTGACGCCCGGGACTGGATGCAGTTTCACAGTCCCAAGGAACTCGCCATCGCCATCACGGCGGAGGCGGGGGAGCTGCTGCAGCACTTTGTCTGGCAGCAGCCGGAGCAGATCGAGCAGCGGGTGAAGGACAAGCTGCCTGAGCTGAAGGACGAAATGGCCGATGTAGGCATCCTGCTCTTTGAACTCGCGCACAATCTCGGCGTCGATCTCGGTCAGGCGATGCTCGACAAGGTCGAGCGCAATGAAACGCGCTATCCCGTGGCCAAGGCACGCGGATCCAACGCCAAATACAACGAACTGTGAGCGAGGCCGAAGTTCCAACGCCGCATCGCCGCCGTCCGCGTTATTCTGGCAAAAATCCGCGACGCTTCGAGGACAAGTACAAGGAGCTCAATCCTGAGCTCTATGCCGAGACCATCGCCAAGGTGCGCGCATCAGGTAAAACGCCCGCCGGGCAGCATGTGCCGATCTTGTTGAACGAGATCATGCAAATCCTTGCACCGCAGCCCGGTGAACGTGCCGTGGACTGCACCCTGGGCTATGGTGGACATGCCGGCGCTTTGCTCAAAGCTCTGCAACCAAGCGGCACCCTGCTCGCACTAGATCAAGACCCTTTGGAAATTGTGCGCACCGAGGCGCGCTTGCGTGCAAGCGGTTGCGAGGATTCGTCGCTCGTCGTAAAACGCATGAACTTCGCCGGACTGCCCCGTGCTCTTGGTGAGCTCGGCTGGAGCGATGGCGTGGACGTGCTGCTTGCCGATCTCGGCTGCTCTTCCATGCAATTCGACAATCCCGCCCGCGGTTTCAGTTTCAAGCACGACGGCCCGCTCGATATGCGCATGAATCCGCAACGCGGTGTATCCGCACGCGAACTGCTGCAAAAACTCAGTGCTGAAAAATTCACCGCCATCCTCAGCGACAATGCTGATGAGCCGCATGCGAAACTGCTCGCAGAGGCCCTCGCAGAAACTGATCACGCCACCACCCGTTCACTGGCCGAAGCCGTGCGCCGCGTCCTGCCGCACCGGGTGAACGAAGAAGATCGTGAGGCCACCGTGCGCCGTGTCTTCCAGGCCCTGCGCATCGCCGTGAATGAGGAATTCACCGCCCTCGACACTTTCCTGCGTCAATTGCCCACCTGTTTGCGCTCTGGTGCTCGTGTATGCATCCTCACTTTCCATTCCGGTGAAGATCGCCGCGTGAAGCATCTCTTCCGCGAAGGGCTGCGCAGCGGCCTTTTCAGCGCCACCAACGACGAGGTGATCCGCCCGTCATCCCAGGAAACCCGCGACAACCCACGCGCGGCTCCGGCGAAGCTGAGATGGGCGGTGAAGGCGTGAATTGACCAGCGTTCGTTGTGCGAACGGGGGGCCGGTTACCGTATGAATGAGCCATGTTTCAACCTGTTCGCTGTATTCTTCTAGTTGTTCTCTGTTTACCCTGGGCCTCCCAGGCTGCGTTGCAGGAAACGTGGGAGACGGGTTATGTCAAAGAAGACGCCAGCGGACCGCATGTACTGGGGTATTGGAAGTTTGATGGGGAGTCGCAGGATGTGGCACTGCATGGCGCGGTGTTGAATCCGAAGGGGAAATTTGGCGGGGCTTTGGAGTCGTTCCCGGGATTTCCGGTTGAGGACAAACGGCATGCGGCGGTGGTGGCGGTGAAGCCGGTCAAAGGGGCGTTCACGTTGGAGATGTGGATCAAGCCGAAGGTGGCGTTTGAACCGAGGCTGCGGTGCTTCTTGCTGGACAAGAAGTATGTCGATCACACGGACTACCAGTGGCAGATTGGCGATGCAGATAAAGGCGGATTGAGGCGAATGTGGGTAACGTTAGGATTTGGAGAGCAATCGAAGGCGATTTATTCGCTGCCGTTCAAGCTTGAGACGGACGTGTGGCAGCATGTGGCTTTTACGTATGATGGTGCGGGAGAGGGGAAGTTTTATCGCAACGGGGTGGCGGCAAGCGGTGCGAATCTGGCAGGATATGGCACGGTGACGCAGGGTGCTAAACCGCTTAGCATTGGGGACCGACTGGGCAGCAATTATGGCGGGTTTCCGGGGTTGATTGATGAGGTGCGAATCTGTGAGGGCGTTTTGAATTTTGAACGTGTTTCGATGCAAATCGTGGCTGGGCGCAGTGTGTGGCGGCGGATGGAGACGGCGAAGCCGGTGGAGATCATTTGCACGAATTTGCAGCGCGAGACGCTGAAGGCGGCACGGCTCAAGGTGAGTCTGGGTGGCAAGACGGAGGAGTTTCTTGTGTCGGATTTGGCAATGGGGAAGAGTTTCACGGCCAAATACATCTTAAATACGGCGCTCAAAACGGGTGATTATGAATTGCGAGTGCGGTTTGAGTCGGGTGATTATGCGACGGAGCAATCCGCCATGCTGAAAATGGTACCGCGCGTGCCGGAACGCATGCCTGTGATCATGTGGGGGGCGAGTGGCGATGACATCGCCCAAGTGAAGGACATTGGCTTCACGCATTTCATTGGCTTGGGTGCGGACTATGGCGAGATGTGGAAGCAGAAGAAGATCGTTCCTCCGGCTAAGCCGGAAGTGATCGCGAAGAACCGGGCGATGCTTGATCAGGCGTTGGCCAATGGGCTTGAAGTTATCGCCAGCCTGTCTCCGGCTGCCGCGTTGGAGAAGGAGGAGAAGAACCTGCGAGTGGGTCGTGACGGGAAGGCTTATGCGCGACCGGACATCTGTGCGTCGCTGCCGGACTTTGCTTCCTTTTTTCAAGTGGTGGGCATGAGTGTGACGAAGGCTTATGGAGATCATCCTGCGTTCACCACGGCGTTGATTGATTCGGAGGTGCGGGACAACAGCCAGGTGAGTTTCAATGGGGCGGATGTGGAGGCGTACCAGAAGTTTGCGAAGGCGGACATTCCTGCGGAGGTGTCGGCGAAGTGGGGTGTGGACTGGACGAAGCTGAAGGACTTTCCGGCGGATCGAGTGATCGCGGACGATCATCCGATTTTGAAATACTTGCGCTGGTTCTGGACGGTGGGTGATGGTTGGAATGGGTTGCATACGGCGCTGCACAAGGGTGTGAAGAGCAGCAAGGTGTGGACGTTCTTTGATCCGGCGGTGCGGCAGCCGAGCATCGGTGGTGCGGGCGGTGGTGTGGATGTGATCTCGCACTGGACCTACACTTATCCTGACCCGCTGAAGATTGGGATGTGTGCAGATCAGCTCTTTGCGATGAGTACGGCCACGGGCAAGAACCAGCGGGTGATGAAGATGACGCAGTTGATCTGGTATCGCTCACAAACAGCACCGATTGGGAGCAAGGCACCGGGTGAGGGGGTGGCGTGGCAGGACCATGATCCTGAGGCTGCTTACATTACGATTGCGCCGATGCATTTGAAGGAGGCGCTGTGGACGAAGATCTCGCGGCCGATTCAAGGCATCATGTATCATGGCTGGCAGTCGCTCGTGGCGACGGACAGCCCGGGTGGTTATCGCTTCACGAATTCCAACACGGCACCGGTGCTCAAGCAATTGCTGCATGATGTGATTGAGCCGCTGGGGCCGGCGCTGATGGCGATTCCTGATGAGCGGAGTGAGGTGGCGTTTCTGGAGAGTTTCACGTCGCAGATGTTCGCGCATCGCGGCAGCTACGGCAACAACACGGACTGGGCGGCGGATGTGTGGCTGGCGTTGCAGCATGCGCATGTGCAGACGGACATTTTGTATGAAGAGACGCTGCTCAAGAATGGGCTGAGTGGTCGCAAGGTGCTCATCATGCCGTATTGCGATGTGCTGACGAAGTCGGTGGTGACGCGCCTTCAGGACTGGCAGAAGAAGGGTGGCAAGATCGTGGCGGATGAGTTTCTGTGTCCGGCGCTGAAGGCCGATTTCATCCTGTCGAGCTTCAAGCGGGTGAAGAAGGCGGATGAGGACAAGGCGAAGGTGCTGGAAATGGCGAAGGCCGTGGGTGGCTTCGCGCTGCCGCAGAAAGCGCTGTGCGACAATCCTGAGATCATTGTGCGCACGCGGAAGTTTGGCGATGCGACCTATGTGTTTGTGGTGAACGACAAACGCGAGTTCGGCAGCTACGTGGGGCAGCATGGGCTGGTGATGGAGAACGGGCTGCCAGCGAGCGGGGTGGTGAGTTTGAAGGTGGAATCGGCGAATGTGTATGAGCTGACGGGCACGCAGTTCATTGTGCCGAAGCGTGGCGAAGACGGTGTGATGAGCTGGCCGGTTGATCTGGGGCCGTGCGATGGCCGCATCTTCATGGTGTTGCCGAAGCCGCTGCTGGGTTTGAAGCTGGAGGTGCCGGAGAACGCGGTGGTGGGGAACAAGGTCAAGGTGGCCGTTAGCATCAACACCACTCAAGAGGCACCGACCAAGGCGGTGATTCCGGTGCGCGTGGACATTCGTGACGCGAGCGGGAAAGCGGCGGAAGGCAGCGGGTTTTATGCGGCGGAGAACGGCATCCTTGAAATCAGCCTGGACCTCGCGCCGAATGAAGATCCGGGCACCTGGGAAGTGCGGGTGAAGGAACTGGCGAGCGGGATGGAAGCGCGGAAGTGGATGCGGGTGGGGAGGGAATGACGAATCAATATCGTTAAGTTAGGATTTTAAACGCGAATGGCCACGAATGACCGCGAATTCAGAGGAATCCTGAACTCTGAAAATTCGTGAAAAATTCGCGGCTATTCGTGCTCATTCGCGTTGTGAAAAACCCACCTTGGCGGTCGATTCTGCTTAACTTAACGACATTGAATGCCGAATGTCGAATGGGCCGGTGTGAGGGGAAGCGCTGAGGTGACACGCCGGAAGGCTCAGATGAAGTGAGAAGGATGAGGACGTTTGGACGGTTTTTGTTTCGGCAAAGGAATGTGGAGCAATGGAATGGATTCTGAGGGGAGCAGGCATGTTTTGCCCGGTGGTGATCATTCGGTGAGATGCGATTTCTTCCGTTTGGCCTCGTTGAGGCGGGAGATGGTGCGCGGAGAGGGATTCGAACCCCCGACCAACTCGGTGTAAACGAGCCGCTCTACCACTGAGCTATCCACGCGGTGTGTTTGATCCTGATGTGTGTATGGCGAAAATTGGCGCTGTCAAATCCCGTGATACTGCTTTTGCATACTCGTAATCTCCACCGCATGATGGCAGCGGAGAAAAGAGATCAAAAAGGAGAACGGATTCGGGTGGCACCATGCTTGTTTCGCTACCGTAGCAGCGGCACTTACTATGCGGTGGTGAGGCGCTCTGGCAAGCTCATCCGTAGATGTGCTGGAATTCATGGGCAGGCGGAAGCTTCCGGGTTGAAGTATGAACACATCAACCTCGACGAAGGCACCATTAAGCTCTTTCGCGTCGAAAGACGCGGCCGGGCGGCGCAAATTTTATTCTGTAAAAGTGGCGATCAGGTTTGGGATGGTTCAGCGGAGTTCATGTTGAGGTAAATTTTGCCGGTGCTCCACTCATCGCTTTGCTCGCAGAGCAGGGCGGAGACGAGGCGCAGGAGGG
>CAINGK010000161.1 GCA_903848465.1 uncultured Verrucomicrobiota bacterium | reverse complement strand
AGCCTGGTTGAGAACCACGCAAAATGCGGAGCAAAGCCCTTGCGAAGCATCCCCAGATAAACGACCCATCACCACTCCCAGCCGTGAACATCATAGCTTAACTTCCCGCAATCCTGGCCGAAGAACGGGGTCCACCTCACTATCTCCGCTGTCATTGCAGCCGGAGCTGCCGAACCTCATACCGCTACACCGTTGGATCTCCATCTGCCCGAAGCTGCCATCAGCACCGTGCTCCCAGTGCCGGAACCCAGCCGCGCTTTGCTGCTGTTTGCTGGGATCATGGCCATGGCGTTCACCTATCGCAGTGCGTGGCTGAGCTGGCATCGCAGTTCGGAGCCTAAAGCCTGACCACCCCTGGGAGCGCGTTGTTTTGATTCGACGCCCACGCTGCCGCCGCTAGCATGGGCGGTATGAAAGTACTGGTCGCCCTCGCTCTGCTCGCCCACGCGGCGGTGTTCGCCACCGATGCCGCTTTCCCAAAACACGCCATCGCGACCGTCCACCCGCTGGCCACGCAGGCGGGACAGCAGGCTTTTGAACGGGGTGGCAACGCCATCGACGCCGCCATTGCGGCAGGCTTGACCCTTGGCGTGGTCGATGGGCACAACTCCGGCATCGGCGGCGGCTGCTTTTTCGTCATTCATGCCGCTGACGGCACCGTCACCTGCATCGACGGGCGGGAAACGGCCCCCGCCAAGGCTCAGCGCGACATGTATGTGATCCATGGCAAGCTCAATGACGAGGCCAGCAAGACCGGTGCCCTCGCGTCCGGGGTTCCCGGCTATCTGAAAGCCTGTGCCGCTGCCCAAAAAAAGCACGGCAAACTCAAGCTTGCTGATGTGCTCCTCCCTGCCGCCGAAATCGCTGAAAAGGGGTTCCCGATTGATGCAGTCTATGCGCGCAGACTCGCGGCCACGGCAGCCAAACTTGCGAAATTCCCGGCTTCAGCCGCCATTTTCCTCAAAGACGGCAAGCCGCTGGAAAAAGACCAAGTGCTCATTCAAGCCGATCTCGCAAACACCTACCGTGCGGTGGCGGAGCATGGGATCGAATGGTTCTATGGCGGTGAGTTCGCCCAAAAGACGGCGGAGTGGATGAGCGCCAACGGTGGCATCATGACGGCGCAGGATTTTGCCGATTATCAAGCACCCGAGCGCACGGCCATCCGCTCGAACTATCGCGGCTACGATCTCATCACCATGCCACCGCCGAGTTCGGGAGGAGTGCACGTCGCGCAGATCCTCAACATCCTCGAACACTTCCCGATTCGGCATTTCCGCGCCAGCAGCCGCATCCATGTGATCACGGAAGCCATGAAACTGGCGTTCGCTGACCGCGCCTACTGGCTGGGCGATCCTGATTTTGCTCCAGTACCACGGGGGTTGGTCGATCCCGCTTATGCCGCTGAACTGGCGCAGAAGATCGACCTTGATCACGCCACCGCCGTTCCTTCCCATAACATGCCGCCACATTGGGAGGGGGATGTTTTCGGCAAGCACACCACCTTCCTCTGCACCGCCGACGCCGAGGGCAACTGGGTGGCGCTCAATCAAACCATCAACACCGGCTTCGGCAGCAAGGTCGTCGTTCCCGGCACTGGCGTACTGCTGAATGATGAGATGGACGACTTCGCCGTGCAGCCCGGCGTGCCGAACGCCTTCAAGCTCGTCGGCGCGGAGGCCAATGCGGTCGCTCCTGGCAAACGTCCCCTTTCGAGCATGAGCCCCACCCTCGTGCTCAAAGACGGCAAACCCGTGATCGTCACCGGAGCTGCGGGTGGTCCCACCATCATCACACAGGCGCTGCTGCTGCTCACCCACATCATCGACGACGGCATGCTCCCGGCTGAAGCGCTGGCCGAACCGCGCTTCCACCACCAGTGGAACCCCGATGAATTGAAAATCGAAAAGGCATTCGGCCAGGACACGCTAGCGCGGGTGAAAGCGCTCGGTCATAAGCTCGCTGAATCCGAAGGCTTCGGTGCCTGCCAGGCGATCTACTTTGATGCTGGCAAGAAGCTCTTCTTCCCTGCCAACGATCCGCGTGTGCCGGGCAAAGCGGATGGGAAGTGAGTGGCGAGGAGGATTGCATCACAATGTGACGAATGCGGCAAGTTGTCCCCTCACCCCAATCCGACTGCGCTGTGGTGGGTCACCCTGGACTCCGTTGCGGCCAGTCGTCTTTCGCAAACTTACCCCGCTCTCGACGGAGGGCTGAGGACAGCCCTCCCTACCTCTCGCGCTGGGCGCGCGCAGGCCCACCGCAGGTAGGGCGGCTTGTCCTCAAGCCGCCGTGGTCTAGCGTTCGGCATACACACTGGATAGGGGTAGGAACGGCGCGATGAACGCCGCCCCTCCCTCCGAACCGGACTGGCAGGTCTCCCGCATCCGGCTCTCCAGTCAGAAGTTGGCTGCTGCACGCAGACTCATGAGTTCCAATGTCCGGGCCTCTTCCAGGTT
>CAINGK010000160.1 GCA_903848465.1 uncultured Verrucomicrobiota bacterium | reverse complement strand
TCCCTCCTGCGCCTCGTCTCCGCCCTGCTCTGCGAGCAAAGCGATGAGTGGAGCACCGGCAAAATTTACCTCAACATGAACTCCGCTGAACCATCCCAAACCTGATCGCCACTTTTACAGAATAAAATTTGCGCCGCCATTCTTTTTGATGGCGAAGCGACCGATGAAAAGGAAGATGCCAAAGCTCCAGAAGAACATCAGGCAGATGTACAGGGACTTTTCATGAAACAGCCCAGGATGAGCGTATGTGACAAACCAGTAGCAGACAAAAAAGAGGTGGGACAAGAAGAGCAGCGCAATGCTCGGCGACGGATTCCGCATCTGGGACTGCTTTCTGAGATATGACTGCAAAAAAATGGGGGCCAGAACGAAGAGTGGAAACAGCATTGAAAGCAGACCGACGTGAATGTATTTCACTTTCAAGAGAGTGCCTTCTTCACGCACCCCGAAGCGCTCAAAAAAGGAGGAGATCACCAGAAAGCCGGTGGCATAGATCAGTGCGGCGGTGATGGCAAAGCTCTTGCTCAGTATCTCTATGCGCTGCATCACGCGGCTCTCCTGCTTGCGCTCCTCTGGGGGCACCGGCGGATTTCCTGGCACAGCATTCGTGGTATTCACCGCCAATTAGAACTGAAGGGTTTGATCCGGCCTGTAGCATGTCACAATGTGACTCCGAAATGGCTGATTGCTTTTAGAGTTAAACGCTTAAGGTAAAAAGCAAAGTATTTTAAAGTCCATTTTTTGGAACGATCAGAGTGATCGGGCTGGTCAGCCAACATTTAAGCAAAGACGCCAGGCATTCCGCACGTGTCTTCAACGTAAATCACTGACTCGCAATGGCCTGAATACCTCCCGTCGGCCTCCTCTTTAGGCGCGCACACGCTAGGCGCGCACACGCTAGGCGCGCACACGCTAGGCGCGCACACGCATTGGGGCGGCCCAGCAACCGCACCCACACTTTTTCTTTCACCGCCACCTTTCGGGCACGTGGAGGCCGGACGAAACCTCTGCCAGAATCTTTGCAGGCCGCCTCTGGTTCGGTCATAAGCCCAAGCTTGGCGTCTCTTGAACATACCATGGGCAGCGCAGACAGACATCGTGGCAGACATCCGGCGGACGCGGAACTCTTCGGCATTGAGGCCGCACCCGCCCTCCGCCAGTTCGTGGCCGACCTGTCCTGGCTCCTCAGCGGCGGCGTGCTGCTGCACTGCCGGGACGGCTGCCTGCGTGCCATGTCCGCCGTCCACGGCTCCAACCACACCGTGGTAGAGACTGACTCCGCGCTGACCCTAGCGGCCGCCTCGCTGGCCGCATTCGTGAGCTAGCCGAGCAACATGGCTAGCCCTGGACGGTCGAGGCCGTGTTCAATCCCGACACCGATCTCATCTCTGCACGCGACGCCGTCGTCATCAGTTCCGCCGCCATGCTGATCAATGGCGGCGCCTGCTGGTACAACCTCGCCGCCAACCTCATCCTCACCCACCGCTGCGGCCCCGCCTGGGTGGTGGATCTGCGCGAATGACGCTTGGGTCCGAAAAAGAGGCCGGGCATTTTCGATACATACCCCGCTCAGCAGACTCATCATCCAAGCGTCTGCCCGCCCATCACCTTCCCCCAAACCTCCACCTCTGAATCTTTTACCCCCAATCTTTTACCATATTTCAGACTCCCCCATTCCTTTGCTCTCCATTCCTTTGCCAAAAAGCAGCGTCTCCTCCTCCAGACATCACCATTTTCCGGTCCATTTTTGCGCCCTTCTTGCGTCTCTTTGCGGCCACCAAGAATCCGATCTCTGCGGTCTTCTAATCTCTCGCGGTGCGAAATTTCAGTGCTTCCCTAACTCTTCAAATGCCCACTCCCCGCCGCTGGAAACCCCTCGCTCTGCGCCTCTGGCGCATCGCGTTGTTGGCGCTCGCGGTCCTCGCCATCCGCCGCTCCCACCCTTCGACGACCATGGCACTCACCGTGGACCGCATCCACGACTTCTTCCCTACCGCTGCGTCTCTGACACCCCAAAACGGCATGCAGGCCGTCAAAGACACCTCGGGCATCACGCTCGGCCACGTCATGCAAACCTCCCCCGAAGCCGATGACATCATCGGCTACTCCGGCCCGACGAACACCCTCATCGCGCTCGACTCACGCGGCAAAGTCCTCGGCCTCCGCATCCTCAGCAGCGGCGACACCACCGACCATCTCGCCGAAGTGGTGCGCGAGCGCTCCTTCTTCCATCAGTTCACCAACCAAAAAGCCGCCGAACTCGCCAGTCTCCAACCCCACGCCGTTTCCGGTGCCACGCTCACCAGCAGCGCCATCGCCGAAGGCGTCCTCCGCCGCATGGGCAAAAGCGCCACCACCTCCCTGCGCTTCCCCGACGCGATCACCCTCGAAGAAGTCAAAAAACTCGAACCCCGGGCGGCGAAACTGCTCGAGTCCACACAGCATCCTGGTTCTCAAGAAGTACTGGATGCTAACAACACCGTCATCGCCCTCGCCGTCCGCACCGCACCAGCCTCAGACGGCACCGTCGGCTACAAAGGACCGAGCGACACCTTCATGCTGATGGACGCCACTGGCACCACCCTGCGCGGCATCGCCCTGCGGCGGAGCTACGACACCGAGCAGTATATCGGCTACGTCACCGGCGACCCCTCGTTCCTAAAAACCTTCGACGGCATGACCACCGAGAAGATCGCACACATCGACTTCAACGCAGCAGGCATCGAAGGCGTCTCCGGCGCGACACAGACCAGCTACGGCATCGCCGAAGGCATCCGCGTCCGCGCCGAATCCCTCCTCCACGAACAAGAAGCCCGACGCGGCTGGTGGCAGCAAATCCGCTGGCGCTGGCAGGACACCGGCCATGTGACCATCCTTCTCGCCGCCTTTGCCATGGCCTTCACCCCCCTGCGGGGCCGGGCCTGGTGCCGCCACCTGCACCATGCGCTGCTAGTGGTCTATGGCGGCTTCATCGCCGGAGAAATGCTCTCCCAAGGTCTCCTCGCCGGCTGGGCCGCTCACGGCACTCCCTGGCGCAATGCCCACGGCCTCGTCCTCCTCGCTACCGTCGCGCTTCTGGGTCCAGTCTTCACCAGCAAGCAGCTCTACTGCCACCACATCTGCCCCCACGGAGCCTTGCAGCAGCTCCTCATGCGCCGCCTGCCCTGGCAGTGGTCCCCCTCGAAAACCATCGACGCCCTCCTCTCCAAACTGCCCTTCATCCTCCTCGCCTCCGTTCTCTTCAGCGTCGCCTTCGCCCTGCCAGTCAATCTAAACGCACTGGAGCCCTTCGACGCCTACCTCTTCCGCGTCGCTGGCTGGGCCAGCATCGCCATCGCCGTCCTCGGCCTGCTGCTGTCCCTCTTCACCCCCCTCGCCTACTGCCGCTACGGCTGCCCCACCGGTGCCCTCTTCAAACTGCTGCGCTTCACCGGCGATGCCGATCACTTCGGCACGCGCGATTGGCTCGCCGCGTTGTGTGTGACGTTCGTTCTTTTCTTGGCTCCGAGCTGAAACCGGACTACCAGACACCCCTGACATGCCCCTCATTTCCAAATTAGAGTCCAAATTCGGTCGTTTCGCCATTCCCAGCTTAGTGCAGGTCATCGCCGGATTTCAACTGCTGGTGCTCTTCATGGTCATGGTGATGTCGCCGGAGGGTGCGGCAGCCTATTTGCAATTTCTTGAGCTGAATCCGACCCGGGTGATGCACGGCGAAGTCTGGCGGTTGGTCACGCATGTGTTCATTCCCGGCAACTTTTCACTCATCTGGGCGCTGATCGGTGCCATGTTCATGATGTGGATTGGCCGCGGTTTGGAATCGGCCTGGGGCGCGTTTCGCGTCAATCTCTACATCTACGGCTGGATGTTTGCCGTCACCGTGGGCGCGCTGCTCTTTCACTGGCCTGCCTCGGGAATGTTTCTCTATCAAACCCTGCTGTTCGCCTTTGCGAGCTTGTTTCCAAATGAGGAGATCTACATCTACTTCATCCTGCCCATCAAAATGAAATGGGTAGCGGCCTTGAGCGCTGGGATGACCGCTTTCGTGGTCATGGGCAATCCAGTGCTACTGTTTCCAGTGCTGCTCGCACACCTGAACTTCTTCGTCGCCTTCGGCCCCGGCTTCATCAGCGAACGGGCGCGCATGGCCCAAGTCGCCTCGCGCCGCAGCCGGTTTGACTCCGCCAAACCGCCGCAGGGCACCTTTTTCCACCAATGCTCCCTCTGCAAAAAAACCGAGCTGGATGATCCGCATCTGGACTTCCGCGTGCTCGACTCCGGCGATGAAATCTGCAGCGCCTGCCGCGCGAAACGCACCTGAAAATGAACCCCATGGATGACAAGCTCGCCGCCGAGTTTCTGGAGTTCATGGAAGTGGAGCGCCGCTCCTCGGAGCGCACGCTAGCGAACTACGAACTCGCCCTCCGCCAGTTCCGCGAATGGCGCACTCCCTTCAAAGGCTGGAGCGAACTCACCGCCGACGACTTCCGCGCCTTCCTCTTCGACCTCATGAAGCGCGAACGCGGCCGCACCACCATCCGCCTCCAGTTCGCCGCCCTGCGCAGCTTCTTCAAATGGCTCACCCGCCGCCGCGGCTGGAAAGCCAATCCGCTGCTCGAAGTCCAGCTCCCCAAGCGCGAGAAAAAGCTCCCCGTCGTGCTCACCGTCACCCAGGTGGAAGCCATGCTCGCCTTGCCGCTTTCCCTGGAAAAATCCAAACGCGACGCCATCTGGGCACCGGAACGCGACACCGCCATCCTGGAGCTCTTCTACAGCACCGGCATGCGCCTGAGCGAACTCGTCGCGCTCAATGTCGCTGACATCGACACCTACACCGAAACCGTCCGCGTCTTCGGCAAAGGCAAAAAAGAGCGCCTTTGCCCCGTGGGTTCCAAAGCACTCGAAGCCGTGCAGCGCTACCGCGCCAAAGCCAGTGTACATGACGGCGCACTTTTTCGCAGCAAACTCGGCACCCGCATCACCGGCCAAGCCGTCGATGATGTCATCATGAAATACTGGCGCGCCTCCGGCCTGCCCGTCCACCTCACCCCTCACAAGCTACGCCACAGCTTTGCCACCCATCTGCTGAACAACGGCGCAGACCTGCGCAGCGTCCAAGAACTGCTCGGCCATGCGAGCCTCTCGACCACGCAGATCTACACCCACGTCTCCACGCAGCGCATGAAGGAAGTCTATGAAGCCGCGCACCCGCGAGCATAATCACTTCTTCCCCCACGCCGCAATCGGCGCTGCCGCATGCGTCGGCGCTTCATCGAGTGCAAACGTGATGCACAGGCTCTGCGGCCCTTTGACCCCTTCGACCGCAGCCTTGAGGACATGGACCTTTTCCTTTACCAGATCGCGCATCGTCTCGCCGACGGCTTCCGGCGGCTCGGCGGCGCTGAAGGTGGCGGTGGCAGGTGCCACAATCGTAGCGACCAGCGTCTTGCCCCCGAGCGTGAGCTTGGCCGTGGTGCCACTAGCGCTGATCTCCGCCTTCGTGTGCATACTCCACGTGATCGAGCCGGTGTTTTTCATGGTCAGATCATCCTGCACCACGATGTAAGGCTTCGCCCCGCGCACGACCATGACGCCACGATGGACATCCTTCGCATGCTTAGAATAAGCCTTCGTCATATCCACCACGGCAAATCCGCGCTCCGGCGTGGACGCCCCCAGCAGCACCGCAGCACTAGCTTCCATATCCTGGTTCCCATCAAGGACCAGCGTGTTCTGACCCAGCGTGTTTTCAAGATAGAGGGCAAAGCGCTTAGTGCGGTCCGCTCCCGGTTTGACTTCAAAGCCCGGAGCCTTCTCCGTTTCCGCACCGAGTTCAATACCCCAGCGCTGCCCGCCGGCCTCCAGCACGAAGCTGCCGATGTCGAGCTGCGCCGCAGTATCTCCATTGTCACCGCCTTTGACTGCGATGAAGTAGTCATTTTTATCCCAGCCGGAGCGCGAGGCGGCCACATAACCACCGGGCTGCGAGTAGTCCAGCGAGTCCGCCGTGCCGTCTCCGGCAGCGTGCGCGTTGTAATATAAGAAGTTACCGACCTGTCCGAAGTAGGAGGAGGTCACCGGCTGCTTGCCAGTGGCCGCCACAGCGCGGATGCCAGGATTACCCGCGACGCCGCACAGCCAGGTGGCAACCCATGGGCGGACGGATGCCGCACCCGTGGCGTCCCCGAAATTGAACGACTGGCCGCTGGGGCCCATCAGGTGCATGCGGGCGACGCCGAACTGCGGAATGCCTTCCAGCAAACTGATGCCCAGATCACGTCCAGCAGCGGCTTTAAGCGACTCGGAGACCATCGCGACATAGTCCATCACCATCTCGCCGGCCTGCAGACCCTCGGGCCACACACCGCCCGGAGCAAAGCGGACGATCCCTTTGCCAAAGATTTTTGCAGCCGCCTCCGCCGCTTTTTTGGCAACAGCCGGCTCCTCATCCACCAGGCAAATGGCAGAGAGCAGCAGCGCGGAGGCTGCCGCCATCTGCTCGCTGCTCGGCAGCACTTTGCCAGCGTCCGGTTTTGCCTGCGGTTTGGCCTGCACTTTCGCCGGTGGCTTGGCTTTCGTTCCAGTCTGACCACCGGACTGTCCTTTGGCACTTTCAGGGACTTCTTCACCTTCGAGATGGGCAATGAGTGCCGCGATGCCTTTCTCCGCGAGATACGTGCGCACGACGGCGGCCTGTTCCGTGTTCAAACCCGCGCGAAACCAGTCATACCCCAGCGCAGTGGCCACCACCATGTCGGTCACATTGTCCATCAGGTCCGGGTGCCAGTCACGGAAAGACACTTTGTCCGTCAGCGCCAGCACTTCCTTGGCACCCTTGTCCTGCCATTTCAAATCGCCGTCGCCGTAATGCAGCGCTCCCAGCAGACCGATGCGATAGACTGCCTTGGCTCCTTCTCCACCCGTATCGCCGTTGATGCGGGTCAGTTCGGGGTCCAGCAGCAGATCTTCCCCAGAGGCTTTCAGTGCCTCCATGATTTTCGCCAGCACCGGATCTGTCGCGATCTGCCCCTTCAGCGCCGCCCAGCCAGCCGCATTGTGAATCAACCGCGGACGCACTTTGGCGATGCCCCCGAGATAATCATTGACCGAAGGCGCTTTGAATTTCGACACGGGAATCACCGTGATTGCTGGCCGCGGAGGCGCAGGCTTTTTCGCAGCAGCGACAGTGGCCCCGGCTTTCGGCGTCGCGGCAGGGGTGGCCGGAGGTGTCGCAGCGGGCGTGGCAGGCATGGCAGTTGCCGCAGGTGCAGCGGCGGGAGGGGCCTGCATGGCAGCATAGCGCGCCTTGGCATATTCAAAATCGGCCGGGCTCAGAGTAGCGATGGGCACGTCAAACTCGCGCCCGTCCTTGGTCTTGATTTTCAGTTTCTTAGCGGCCGCATCGACCGCCACCAAAGTCGCCTCCACCTGCTTACCCGAGGTGTTCGTCCAAGTATGGAATTCTTCCGCGAGCTGTGCACTGGCAGCAGAGATCAGGCAGACGGAGGCAAGAGTAACGAAACGCGAAGTGGTTTTCATGTCGAGGATGATCAGATGACGCTAAAGCAGCGGCTGGGAGAGCAGAGGTCAAGTATAAACGCAGATCAGGCACCCAAGTTTGGCGGAAAAGATGCCCCCAAGAATAACGCGCCCGTCGCGTGCTCCTACTAAGTCTTTCCTGCGCGCCTACACATCTGTACTCGTCAAAAAGCCGCGTTCCTGATACAAATTTTGTGAAATCATACCCAACCATCCGCTCAATCATGCGTGCATTGCTGTCCCTCTTTCTCATCTCGTGCTGCGCCGCCGCCAGCGCGCAGACTCCCGCGCCCACCGCTGACAAACTCCCCGTGCGCGAGCGTGAACGCCGCGTGTATGTGCCCTTCGATGAACTCGAAAAAGTCTTCAAAGACGGTGGCAAGGGCGTCTTTCTCCCCTACCGCGAATTCCTCGATCTCTGGAATGAACTCACGCTGAAACGCGAGGAGGACGACAAGCCGCCACCCGCTGAAGCCGTGCTGGCCAAAGCCGAATACACCGGCCGCGTCGAAGGCGACAGCGTGATTCTCGATGCCAAGATCACCGTGGAATCCTTCAAGAAAGGCTGGGTGCTGCTGCCCCTGACGGAGAAAGCCGCCCCCGGCATCGGCGAAGCCACCACCGGTAAGGCCGTGCTGCGTTCGCGCGCGGATGGCAGCGATCTCATACTGCCGGAGAAGGGCGTTTATGAAATCGCCCTGAAGATTTATGCGCCGATCATCCGCAGCGCAGGCAAATCGCACGTCACGCTGAACCTGCCGCGTGCGGCGGTCTCACGGCTCAGCATCACCGTGCCGGGCGAGGGCTTAGAGTTTGAGCTCAATCCCGCCGCCGCCTTCACCGCCAAGGTGGAAGGCGGGCAGACGCAGTTCGCCTGCTTCTTCGGTGCCGGTGCGCAGCAAAACATCGCCTGGGGGGCCGCGCAGGCCGTCACGCAAATGAGCCCGCTGGTGCTGGCGCAGCACAAACTGACCACGCAGATCGGCATCGGCTCCGTGGCGACGACGGCGGACATCGCCCTGCGCGTGCTGCGTGCGCCGATCAACGAATTGAAAATCGGCCTGCCTGCCGATCAGGAAATCCTCGGCGTCACGGGTGTTGGCATCAAGGAATGGAAGATCGAAACTGTGGCTGGCAAAGCTGGCCGCAAAACGCTCATCGTACTGCCGGAGAAGCCTCTGCGGGACGACTACGCGCTCAAGCTCCAGCTCGAAGGCCCGGTGGCCAAGCTTCCTGCTGAAGTCAGCGTCCCGGATCTTGAAGTCATCGGGGCCGCTCAGGCGAATGGCGAGGTGGTCGTCGGCGCAGAGGCGCAGCTCGACGTCACACCCAAGACCCTCACCTCCACCACGCGCTCTCTGGCCGGAGACAGCCGCTCGCAGGTGGGCACCTTTCGCATTCTGCGTCAGCCCTACCAGCTCACCCTCGATGTCGCGGAGGCCAAACCGCAGGTCGAGGCCACCAGCCTGACGAAACTCAGCGTGCGTCGCGAGGCTGCCACCCTGAGCACCGAGTTCAGCTACACCGTGCGCCGCGTGGGCATCTTCGAGACGCACCTCACCCCGCCCGCCGGCTGGACCATCACAGATGTGAAAGGCCAGATCGAATCCTGGAACCTGGTAGGCACCGATGTGGTCGTCAAACTGCCGAAACAAACCGCCGGTGAGTTCAAATTCACCCTCACGGCCCGGCAAACCCGCACGCAGGCCACGGCAGACATCGTGCTGCCCGTGTTCACGCTGCCAAATGTCACGCGGCATGAGGCGCTCCTCGGTGCCACGATTCATTCCAGCCTGGAACCCAACACGAAGGACATCGGCGACTTCCAGCAGGAGGATGTGAGCGCCGTGAAGCTGCAAAGCGAGGCCAACGCCACCGAGCTGGCCTTCCGCTATCGCGACACCGCCAAGCCCGCCGCCCTGAGTCTGAAAAGCCGCAGTTCCCAGGTCAGCGTGGAGGTACTCACCCTGGTCGAGGTGAAGGAGCAATCGACCCGCCACACCTGGACGCTCGCCTTTGATGTCGCCTATGCCGCCACCGATCGTTTTGTGCTCGCCGTGCCAAAGGAAGTCGCGGGCGAGATTCGTTTCGTCGATCCGCAGTTGAAGGAGATCAACAAAACCTATCAGCCTCCGCAGCCGGTGACTCTGCCTGACGCCGCCAACTATGTGCTGTGGGAAGTGGTGCTGCGCAGCGAGCGCCAGGGCAGCTTTTCGCTCAGCTTGAATCTGGAACGCCCCATCGCGCTCGAAGCCGGCAAGACCGGCAAAATGGACCTCCTCCATGTGCATGTGCCCGGGGCCTTTCAGGAAACCGGACAGGTCGCAGTGGTGAAGGCAGACAGCCTCGAAATCCGCAAATCAGAACCCGAAACGCTGGAAGAAATCGACGCCCGCGAACTGCGCAGCGAGTTGCAGCGGCCCGGTGTCTTCCTCGCCTACAAGTATCGCTCGCTACCGATCAAGCTGAGCGTCGAACTCGCCAAGAACAGTTTCATTCCCGTGCCACAGGCCGTCATCACGCATGCGGACCTCACCACCGCCGTGGCCACTGACAAGGCGCAGACCACCGAGGTGATCTACTGGGTGAAAAACAACGACCTGCAGTTCCTTGTCGTGCGGCTGCCGCAGGGCGCACGCTTGCAGTCGGACGTGTTTGTGAACCGTGAAGCCCAGCAGCCCATGCGGCGTGAAGGCAGCGAGGACATGCTCGTCCGCCTGCCCAGCGGCGATGCCGCCCGCGTGGACTTCCCCGTGCGCTTCGTGTTTGAATCTCCCAGCTCCAATCCCGGTGAAAAACTCGGCTGGTGGGGCGGCATCACGGTGGCGGCACCGCAGGTGGCGGATGTCGGCATCATGGAGACGCGGCACACGCTCTTCCTGCCAGCGAACGAATGGCACTACACCGGCTTCAGCGGCCCGCTCTCACCGGAATCACGCAACCGCTCCTGGCGCATGATGCAAAGCGTCGTCAACGGAGTGCTACCTGCCTTCGGTCCGCAGCTCGATAATCTGGACGAAGCGCAGCAGAGCCAGATACCGGACATCGCCAGCGATGTGCGCACCCTCTACGGCTCCCAGGTGCAGCAGCAGGGACACCGCGAGGTCCTGCACCGTCTCGGGCCACCCGCCGAGATCGGTGTGAGCTTCCGTGGCAGGCGCATCACCTTCTTCTACCAGGCCCTGGCATTCCTCGTCTCGCTCATCGCCGGGTTGCGCTGCTGGAAGCGTGGCCCACAGGAGAAGCTGCGCTATCTGATCATCTTCGGCCTGGGTGCCATGCTCCTTACCGGTCTGTTCAGCGCCGCCAATGTACCCATCCTGCTCGCTTCGATGCTGGCAGCGTTCATTCTGCTGCTCACCTGGATCTTCCGCAGCATTCTAGGCATGGCCTTGCGGACCTGCCAGTGGCTCCTCGCCTGGTGGAAGCAACGCCGCGCCAAACCACCAGCCCCTCCAGCAACGCCTCCCACCCCTCCCACCAATCCAACTCCAGCCGCCCCGTGAGATGAACACCCCTCATCCCACCCACCCCATGCCCAGCGCAGGCAGGGCGGCCTGTCCCCAGGCCGCAACCGCTTCGGCTTCGCCCGCCCTTTCGTCCTCGTCCTCGTCCTCGTCCTCCTACTCGAACTCGTCCTCGATCACAGCGCAGCTCTCCACGTTTCAAGCCACAAATTGTCATCCCTCTCCGCTTCCTGCGCCAGCCTCTTCGCTCGTAGTTCGGGCTTTAGCCCGTTCCGGATCATCTTCGTCCTCGATCCAGCCACCCCGCCATCTCCCCTCGTCCCGCACCTCCCCATTCCCAACAACCGTTCAGCCACCGTCAACAACCGTCAACAACCGTCAACTCCCCCTCGCCCTCCTGGCATTCGTCATTCTGCATTCGTCATTCGTCATTGCAGCAGAACCCACCCGCCAAGAACTCTGGGTCCCCACCAAAGACCTCGACACCGTCCTCAAATCCCACCCCAACGCCGTCCTCCTCTCCCCAGAGCAGTACGAAACCCTCATCCGCGACGCCGGCAAAACCCAACCCACCGAAGACCCCAAGCTCGCGCCGCCGCAGCTCATCGCCATCGAAGGCCTGAAACTCGAAGGCAAGGTCGAGCCAGGGGCTGCGAGCGTGACGCTGCGTGGCGAGCTCACCCTGCACCTGCCCTCCAAAGACTGGCTCAGCACCAAGATCTCGTGGCCATTTGCCATGAGCCGTGTGACCTCTGAAGGCAACGTGCTTGCCTACCTGGAAGCGTCGAAAGGAAACAATAGGACGCCTGCTGGTGAGCTGACCCTCTTTGCCAAAGGTCCGGGTGTGGCGAAGCTGCGCTTCGAGGCCGAGGTGCCAATGTGGCTGCGATTGCGCGCAGGAGAGCGCACGCTGGAAGTGCCGGATGTCCCCTTCGGCGGCGTCTTGCATCTCACCCTGCCTGCCGGAGTACGTCTGCTGGCCGGATCAGCCTACGAGCGCAACGGCGATTCGATCAAGGTCGCTTTCGATCACCGTGGCTACGATGACAATGAGTCCAGCATCCCCCAGGGCACCAGCCGTTCCCTGCGCGTACGTTGGATTGAGGCACCTGAAGGCGTCGCCTCGCAGCCACTCCGCTATTCGGCATCATCCACTGCCGGCATCTATGTCTCCGAATCCGAGGTGTCCACCACGCTGCCTCTCAGGGTGCGCGTGCAAGAAAAATCGGAACGTGACGCCGAGCTGGTCTGGCCGCTCGTCGGCAAGGACACCCAGGTCACCGAGGTCAGCGGCGTGTCTCTGCGAAAATGGCGGCAGGAGGGTGCCAAGCTTTTCGTCACTCTCGAGCGCGATGGCGGCATGCATGATCTCACGGTGAATCTCCGCCGCATCATCAGCTCCGTGGCAGAAGCCGGCGAGCTACCGCTGCTCGCTCTCAATCCACCACTGCGGATCAAAGCCAGCCTCCATCTCGCGCCCGATCTCGATTTCCTCGATCTCGCGGGCGCGAAGCAGTTGCAACGCGACCAGTTTGAATTCCAGCTCGGCGTGGATCAGCCGCGCCTCGTGCTCCGCACCTCAAAGCCGCGCATCGAATCGGATGTCGATGTCATCGCTCGCATCGACAAAGACAGCGTGCAGATCGAACGCAGGCTCGTGCTCCGCAGCGACCGTCCAGTCACCGAGGTCAAAGTCACGCTGCCGCCGGGTGAAGAGTTCATCGCCGTTTTGTCGGCTCCCATCGGAACGACCACTCGCGTCAGCACCGGCGGTGCGCAGGTGATGTACACGCCGACAGTCATCAGCCAGCAGGTTTCCTCAGAGCGAGTCGTCACGCCAAACAACATCAGCCAGCCGGTCTTCTCGTTGCGAGAGTCCACTTCGAATGTCGGAAACCTGCAGACGACTTCAACGTTTCGCCTCACCTGGCGGCGCGTGGGTCAGACCCTTGCCATCCTGCCAGCGGTGCCGATCTCTCCGGCCAATCCGCTAGAGCTGAGCATCACCTCCCGCCTCAAACTCACCAAGGCATGGACCGGACCCAAGAATCCCGAATCCATCACGATTCATCAGCTCGACATCCCGGACGCCGTCAAAGTGGCAGGCTACACCGCGCTGAACTTCGACGACGCCTGGCGCGTCGCCTTGAAGGAAGCCAAAGGACTCGAAGACCGCGATGCCCGCCTCACTCCCGTGAAAGGCCGCATGGCCTGGTTCGGCCTGCGCGAGCACGCCCTCACCTTTGAAGTCGAACGCGCCGAAGCCGTCTTCTCCACCGAAGTCACCGCCTATGCCCTGCCGCGTGCTCGCACCATCGAGATCGAAGGCCAGTTCACCCTCGACATCAGCGGCGCGCCCCTGCGCACCTTTCAGGTCAAGCTCCCCGTGGCGCAGGCCAAACTCCTGCGCGTCACCTCCCCCCTCGTCGGCGAGCAGCAGCTCGATGAAGCCACCGGCACCTGGACCTACACCCTCCGCCAAGAATCCAAAGGCCAGCACAACATCCGCTGGCGCATGAGCCTCCCCAGTACCGGCGGCATCCCAAGTAACGGGGGCATTCCTGCTCCCAGTAACCCCGCTACTCCCACCAACCAAACCCTCACCGCCACCCTCCCGCACCTCGAACTCCCCCAGTCCCGCCGCTTCGCCGGCACCTGGATCATCGAGGCCAACACCGACACCCAGCTCTCCACCCAATTCCAAAACATGCAGCCGCTGGACGTCCTCCGCGTCCCCGTGGTCGCGGGCTACCAGCCCCGCCATCGCATCACCAGCGCCTTCACCTTCGGCGCGGGCGACAACGCACTCACCATCACCGCGCAGCGCCACGCGCACTCCGAACTCGCCGCCCTCGTGGTGAATCGCATGAATCTGCTCTCCGTGCTAAGCACCGACGGTCACAGCCTGCACGAAGTGATTCTGGACCTCTCCCATTCCGGGGAGCAGTTCGTCAGCCTCCATCTGCCCAAGGACGCCGAACTCCTCAGCACCACCAGCGGAGGTCAGGCCGTGAAGCCCGTGCGCAGTGTCGAAAACGCCATCGCCATCCCCCTGCCCACCGGTTCCGCCAACGCACCGCACACCATGGTCAGCGTGCAATACCGCCAACAAAAACCCCTCTGGGGCCAAAGCGGAACTCAAAACCTCGAACCCATCCGCATCGTCGGCAACGTCCCCGTCCTCAGCAGCGACTGGGCCGTGTTCGCCCCCGCCGCCTTTGGGTACGACAAAGTGGACACCACTCTGGAGCAGTCGCATGTCGCCGCAACCGCTGAAGATCCCGGCTTTCTGGGGCGCCTAGCTTCGGTGTTCGGCAAGCCGCAGGGGCGGCGATTCTTGCGCAAAGCCATGCCCGCATCCGTTGATTTTTTGCCGGGTGGGCCTAGCCCTTTGCTGCCACTAGTAGAGGTGCCAGGTCCCAGATCGGCCCCCCGCTCAGATGTAGTTGAAGAAGCGCGCCAAGCCATGGATCGAGGTGACAAGCTGTTCACAGAAGGACAGTATGATTCAGCCCTCGGCTCATACAGGGCTGCCATTGATTCCCTTCCAGACGCAACCGAAACCGAAGACTGGCAGAACCTCGCCAAGCTCAAGTACGCAGATTGCAGCGTGGTGGTGGCGAAGGAGCGGGCGAAACAAGGAAAATACAACGAAGCTCGGCACTTGCTCAATGAAGCACAGCAATTCGTGCCCGGACACAAAGCCGCTGCGATGGCGCTGTCAAATTTAAACGATCCCGACCGCTATCCACCTATCTTAAATACCGATGCCATGATGGTGCAGAGTGGCCTACTCCTCGCCAATTCCAGCGTCGAGATCGGCAACTACGACGCCGCCATCTCTCAATATCAAAACGTGCTCCGCTCTGACCCTTACAGCAGTGCAGCACGCCGAGGCATGGAGAACGCCGAACGGCGCAGGCACGAGTACTTCAAGACCGCCTACGATCACCAGCGCGCTAAAATGCTGGCCCAGGTGGCTGAGTCGTGGGAGGACAAAGTTCCAGTGCTGGGAGCTGCTGCCGTCGCTGACTATAGCGTCGGCCGCTCCCCAGGTGCCTATCTCACGGAGAAGATGAACAAGATCATTTTCCCCACCGTGCAATTTCACGACGCCACCCTTGAAGAAGCAATCGAATACCTGCGCGTGAAGTCGCGCGATTTAGATACTTTCACAGATGCCTCTGACCCCAAGGGAGTTTCGCTCATACTCAGAACGGGTGATAAACCCTCAAACACCCGCATCAGTCTGGATCTGAAAGAAGTGCCCATGAGCGAGGCACTGCGCTATGTCACCGAACTAGCAGGCATGAAGTACAAAGTCGAGCCTCACGCTTTGGTCATCATGCCGCTGACGGAATACGCCAACGCACAACACACACAAACCTTCCGCGTGCCGCCGAATTTTCTGACGGCGGGCGGGGGCAACTACCAGACGGCAAAACAAGCTCTCGAAGCATCGGGCGTCACCTTTCCTGAAGGTGCCAGCGCGACCTTCACCCCCGCATCGTCACAACTTGTCGTGCGCAACACTCAGCCTAATCTCGATCTCGTTGGAGCACTCATTCAGAGCCTGGGCAACCAGCCGCTGCCCCCTCCCGCGCCTTCAGCCATCTCTTACGACTATGGTGTCGGGCGATCCCCTGGAGCCTACCTGACTGAGAAGATGGACAAGATCATTTTGCCCTCGGTGCAGTTCAAGAACGCCACGATTGAAGAAGCCATCGAATTCCTCCGAGTACAATCACGAGACCTGGACACATTCACTGATCCTGGCGGCCCTAAGGGGACAAATATCATCCTAAAAAGTGGAGACATCCCATCCAATGCCAACATCAGCCTCGACCTCAAAGACGTGCGCCTGAGCGAAGCCCTGCGCTACGTCACCGAACTGGCGCAGATGAAGTACAAAGTGGAAGCGCATGCGGTGCTCGTTGTGCCTCTCTCTGAGAACGCCAGCGAGCAGTACACCCGCAGCTACCGACTGCGCCCAAATTTTCTGACTGCGGGCGATGGCAGTCGCATCACGGCTAAACAAGCTCTTGAAAGAGCAGGCATCACGTTTCCTGAAGGTGCGAGTGCAAGTTACAGCCCCGTGAACATGACGCTCGTGGTTCGCAACACCCAGCCAAATCTCGATTTGGTGGAAGCATTTGTTGACTCTGTGTCCAAGAATGAAACGCATTCCAAATCCGGCCTCATCCCGCTGGACATCACACTCCCCGAAACAGGCCGTCTCCTGCGCTTCCACGGTGCCCAGCCACCGGAGCCGCTCGCGCTCCACTACATCTCCTGGTCTCAGCAGATGCTTCGTGCCGTCCTCGCCATGGCTCTCGGTCTCGTCTTGTTCTGGCGCTTGGGCAGACGGCGTCCCTGGTTCCTGACCCTCCTCGTCCTAGTGCTGACCGCCTGGGGCCTGCCGCTCCTGCTCGAAGGCTCCCTGCTGGCACTGACCAACGCCCTGGCCTTCGGCTGGCTCTGCGCCCTCGCTCTCCACCTGCTCGGCCGCTTGTTCTCCTTCATCCTCCCCGCAACGGCAACCACCGCAGGCAACGCCACCCTCCGTTCATTCGTCATTCGTCATTCGTCATTCCACATTCGTCATTCTCTTCCTTCTCTCTCCCTCACTCTGGGCGCAGGACGTGCCGCCCGACCCCGCCGCCCACACCGTCATCATCCCCTATGACGCCAAGCTCCCGCTCGACACCCAAAAAGCCGAACGCTTCTACCTCGGCTACGACGACTTCCAGCGCCTCTGGAAACAAGCCAAGGAAAACCGCCGCCCCCTCCCCGCCGAAACCGACGCCACCCAGTACGCCGTCATCCACAGCGCCCTCTACCAAGGCCGCATCGAAGAACGCGGCCTCGTTCTCGAAGCCCGCATCACCGCCACCACTCGCGGCGCATGGACCAAACTCCTGCTGCCCTTTGCTCAAATGCAGAAGAACCGGGATACCGTGAAAGCTCTCGTCGGTGAAGTGCGCGTGGACGGCAAATCCGCCGCGCTCAGCAACGACCTGCTCACCCTCGAGCACCCCGGCACCCATGCCATCGAACTCACCGTCACCCTGCCGTTACCGCCCAACTGGAACGACCTCTCCCTGCGCCTGCCGCCCGCCCTATCCGGCATGCTGGCGCTGCACTCCCCGAAGTCAGACGGCTGGCTGCGCGTGAACGAGACCGCCGCAACCACCGTGGCGGAGCAGCCTGATGGCCGCCTCTTCACGCAGACCCTCGGCACCCACAGCTCAGTACACCTGCAACGCTCCGCCCGCGGTCTGGAACGCGGCGAAGGCCCCGTCCCTGCCGCCACCGTACGTAGCACCCTGATCCTGCGCGAGCTGGAACCCGAAACCCTCGATGCCGAAATCGAATACGAATTCCCTGGGGCCGTACGCCGCACCCTGGAGTTTGCCGTGGACGCACCCGCAAACAGTGCCGTTTTGGAGATCGGCACCCTGAACATGTACACCACGCTCCCCGGCGCTGGCACAGTCCGCATCCCAACGATGACCAGTCAGACCCGCCGCGAAGGCGGCAAACTGATCTGCACCATCACCATGCGCCACGAGGCCAGCCACCGCGTCCTCCTCAAAATCGAAGGTGCCCAGCGTTACCTCAATACCTCCGGCACCCGCACCTTCCCCTTGATCCAACCCACGGCTCTCCGCGTCAAACAGGAGCTGGCACTCCTGCACGATGACTCCATGAAGATCAAAGTAAACGGCGGCACCGCCCAGCGCTCGACCATCATCAACCGCAGCGATCTTCAGGATGCCGGACGCTGGCAGTGGACCGGCACCACCGCACCCACCTACGATGTACAACCCGCCGCCCTCTTCGCCGAAGCCGATGTCAGCTACGTCTTCCAACTCTCCGAACAAAAAGCCGAGCTGCTGGCAGCCCTGACCCTCAAACGCAAACGCGGCCTCTGGACCCGCGCCGTGGTCGGCCTGCCCGCCGGATACGAAGTCCAGGCCGTCCAAGGCCCAGCGCTAACGGCATGGCAGCATGAGGGCACCCAGTTATACTTGCAGTTGGATTCAAAGCGCGCCGGACCCGAAGCCCGCGTCGTCGTCCATCTCGCCAAGGTGGCAGCGCAGCCCGTGACGACATGGTCGCTGGAACCGCTCAAACTGGAAAATTACGAAAAAGTCGGCGGCAAGGCTTTGATCGTCGCGCATGCCGCCAGTGACATAAAGTTGCCGGATCCGACACAACTCAAAGACCTCAAAGAGCTCGATCCCACCGCCCTCGACAGCGTTTTCGCCATCGCCCCGCCGCTGGAAAAGAAGCGTGCGCTACAGCACGAAGGCACGGCTTGGAAAGTGGATGTAACACTCACGCGCCAGGCCTCGCGTTTCTCGGCAGACACAGTGCTCCTCGTGCTGGCCTCAGACGCAGGAATCCGCATCTCACAGCAAGTGGTGGCATTGGTGGAACAGGGAGCCGTGCGCCAGCTCAGCGTACGCCTACCCGCCTCCCTGCCAGAGGCCGTGGTCAGCGGCCCACTGCTACGCGAAACTCGCTCCCACCTCGACGGCACCGAGCGCGTCTATGAATGCTCGCTGCAAACAGAGGTACTGGATCGCGCTGAGTTGACCTTCGATCTTGATCTGCCGCTGACAGCAGAGCTGGAAGTACCGTTTGTCAAAGTGGCGGACGCCAGCCGCCTTGCGCGCTGGTTTGTGCTGGACAACGCATCCGCACGCGAGGCGAAGAACACCACCCAGACCGCGCTGGAAGAGGTTGCCCGCGAGGCGGTGCCCTATCTGCCCGCCAACCTAGCCCGACCCAAGTACTACCGTGCCACAGGCGATGGCGTGTTGAAGCTCGCCTACCAGCAACTCACCAGCACCGAGGGAACCGCCGCCTTGATCACGCTAGCGGATCTGACCACCGTGCTGCGCCCGGATGGCACGCGCTGGGACATCGCGCAGTATTCATTGATCAATCGTTCACTGCAGTTCCTCCCGGTGCTGCTGCCAGACCATGCAGAGCTGATCAGCGTGAGCGTTTCCGGCGAGCCGGTGCGAGCCGATGAAGAAACGCAGGGCGGCAAGCGTGTGCGCTTGATCCCGCTCATCCACACACGTCCTGGACAGCGGGCGCTGGAAGTGAAGATGATTTATCGCTTCCCTCAAAGCGGCGGCCTGCGGCAGACCGCGAAGCTGGATGATCCCGAGATCGTCGGGCTCTCGGTGGAACGCACGACGTGGACCGTATGGACGCCGCAGGGCTGGAACCTCAAAGACTTCGACGGCAACATGACCGCAACTGCTGCCGAAGGACGCGAACTGCTGCAGCTCGAAGGCATGCTCAGCGAACTCGGCGAGGCGAACCGGGCGCTGTCCTCTGGCAAACTCGACTACGGCGATGCCGAGGCGGCCTATCGTGATGCGAATGCGCTGGCACAGATGGTGCAGCAGAAAAAGCGCGAGCTGATGTCCAAGACAGGCCGTGGAACTCTCACGCTGCCTAGCAGCATTCAACCCAGCGGGATGGACATCGAGGTGAGGCAGCAGCAGGAACTGCTCAAAGGCAACTGGGACAACAACTACGCCAGGAGGAAGACGGCGGACAAAAGCAGCAAGAACGCTGGCCAAACTGCCCAGGAGAAAACGGCTTGGGGATTCAACGGCGCTGCGCCGCAGGAGCAGCAGTTGCGGCTTGCAGGCAACAACACCTTTACCGGCTCAGTCACGACCAACGGCGGCCAGCTTTTCAACGACAACGTGGCGGTGGACAACGCCTACTTTGCCAATGGCCGGCAAGTGCCGCCAATAAACTTGAATGGACCAGGTGGGGCGTCTCCATACCCCTATGGAGGCGGACCCATCACTGCCGGAATGCGGTCTGGAAGCTACACCATCGATAACACGAGCACAGCCAACGTCACAGCGCAGAACTACGGCAGCAACGGTGCCCAGATCTTGACCCAGAACAGCAGCGGTTCGGTCAATATCGTGAACTCCAACGCCCGCAGCAACAACCTCGGGAACAATGGTGCGCCGATGGCCGCGACTCAGACATTGTCTGGGACAATCTTGGGCAGTGGCGGTCTGACGTTGGGAGCAAGTGCACAGGTGAATGGCCTGCAGTTCAGCAACGCGCAGCCGCTGGCAGGTAATAGCACTTCCTTTGACGCGCTTACGCCGGCTCTGCGCTCTGCTCCAGCTACTCTGCCTGCCGCTGCTCCAGCGATGGCAGCCGATCCATTCGCAGCGCCCGCTCCGGCTCCTCCTCCAACGACAGCTGATCCATTCGCAGCGCCTGCTGATGACAAGCCGATGGCAAAGGATGCTGTCCGGAAAGCCATCCCGGTTGACGACGATGGCAAGGAGCAACGACACATGCTGGGTGATCGACCTGTCACCCTCGCGCAAACCGTCGAATCCTTGCGCCCCACGGGTCGGCGTGCGCTGGGCATTGATCTGCCGCTGGATGGCACGGCGCATCATTTCTCCAAGCTGAAAGACCACGCCGTGCTGGAGGTCGCGATCCAGCGCATGGGCGATCCGAAGACGACCTCACGCCTGCTCTATCTCAGCGGCGGATTGCTGCTGTGGCTGGCGATTGGCTGGACGCTGAAACGCCGCAGCCGGGTGGTTTAACCGAAAAGCGGGAATGAACAGGAATCGTCACGCCAAGGTTCAACGATAAACCTTGGTCACCGCAGCGTTTGAAGAACCATGCATGTCCGGTTTATTGCTGCTTTTTTATTGTTTCCTGTGGTCAGCGTTATGGCGGACGACCCCGTCGCAGCGTGGTCGAAGGATGTCACGATCAAGCCGGTGTCAGCCATAGAAGGGCGGCACAGCACGCACAGTTATTACCTCACCAATCCTGAAAGCCCGGACGGTACGCGTGTGCTGTTTTTCACCTCCACCGACCCCCAGGGCCATCTTGGCGAGGTCCGTATGATCGAGCGTGCCACAGGAAAAGAGACCGTGCTGGCCGAGAACATCCACACCGAGGACGCCCATCGCGTAGCGTGTCAGCAGTGGCTTTCCGGTGGCAAGCGCGTGGCGTTTCATGAAGTGATCGACAAGAAATGGCGCGTGGTCGTGGTGGATGTTGAGACGCTGGCGAAGACCATCGTCGCCGAAGATCATCAGGTCGGCTTTGGCAGGCCGGAAGGAGATCTGCTGCCGCTGTATGGCTGCCATTGGAATCCGGGTCCGTATCGTGATCTCGAAGTGTGGGATGCCGCCACCGGCAAAACCACCACCATGGCGAAGATCAGCGAGATGGAGGCCAAGTATGGCGACTGGTTGCAGAAGGAGTTCGCGGGCAAACCCTGCTCTATTTTCTTTCCCGTGCTCAGCCCGGATCGGAAGCGCGTGTTTTTCAAAATCGCCGCCGGCAATGGCGGGGACAACTACATGTCCAAGGCTGCAAGCCATCGCCAGGGCACCGTCGTCTATGACTTTGAAAAAGCATCCTGCGTCTGGCAGCGCAACCAGTGGGGCCACCCGGCCTGGACCCCTGATTCGCAGCACATCTTTGAAGCCGGAAACCTCAGCTTCGACATCGCCGGAAATCCCGCCAAATACACCCGCCTCAAGGATGTGCCCGTCCTCAGTGGCACGCACCCCTCCGTGAGTCCCGATGGCACCCTCATGGTCACCGATGGACTCAGCCGCAATGTCGGCGGCAAAGGCGATGAATGGGGCATTCAGGTGGCAGACATGAACGGTGGCAAATGGGTGCTGCTGCAAAGCTTTGCCCAAAACGGCGGTGCCAAATCCTGGCGGCGTAACCATCCGCATCCCGCCTTCAGCGCGGACGGCAGGCGCATCTACTACAATGTGAGCGATGGCCCATTCACGCGTTTGATGGTGGCAGAGCGTCCGTAATGAGTGCTCAGCGAGCGGGAATGACGCACCGCTCTTGCCCTGAGCCGCATTGCCTGCTGTGTTGACGCATGACTCGTGGCAGCCGCTCGCTCATTCTTTTGATTCTCATCATCCTCGCGGGAATCATCGTGCCGTTTGTGATCTGGGGGGCGCAGTTTGATCAAACTTTGAGTCTCGCAGGCGCGCGGCGGTGGATGGAAGGCTATGGCACGTGGGCATGGGCGGCGGGGATTGCGCTGCTAGTTGCGGACATCGTGCTGCCGGTGCCTTCCACGGTGGTCATGTCAGCGCTGGGCTGGATGTATGGCTGGTGGGTGGGCGGCCTCATTTGTGCGGCGGGGTCGATGCTCTCTGGTTGCATCGCCTATGCTTCCTGCCGCTGGTTGGGGCGGGGTGCAGCGCGCTGGATCGCGGGTGCGGAGGGGCTGCGCAAAGGCGAAGAAATCTTTGAGAAGCGCGGCGGCTGGCTGGTAGCGCTCTCCCGCTGGATGCCGGTGCTGCCGGAGGCGGTGGCCTGTCTCGCGGGACTTTCGAACATGCGCTGGCGGGTGTTTTTGCCCGCGCTGGCCTGTGGCTCGGTGCCCACGGGGTTTGTCTTCGCGGCGATCGGTCACCTCGGACAAAGCGAACCCGCCTGGGCGTTTGCTTTGAGTGCCATCGTTCCCGTTTTGCTGTGGTTGGGAGCCGTGCGGGTGCTGAAGCACGAGTAATCAATCCTCGGGCAAGGTGCCGCTCCGCTCTGCTGTACCTGCGGAAGATCGAAGAAGTCCCAAATGGGTGCGTTCCTGCAAATACGCCACCAAGCAGGTCTATCCATGACCAGTCCAAACTGCTAACATTGCACCTGGGATGATTCTGACTATCTTCAAAGCCGTACTTCAGGAGCGCCTCATCGCGTTGACCAACGCGGGGGCGTTTCTGGATGAGATTCTAATCCAACCACACCACCAGCCATGAAAACGAAACTCATGCTTGCCGCTTTACTGGCCTTTGCCTCCCTGGCACAGGCCGGACCTCCGATCACCCCGGCGAAGATCAAGCGCCCACTGCACCTCAGCCAGGTGACGAGTATTTTCCCACGCTCCGAACCCAAAGCACCCGCCCCACAGGCCAGTGTACCCGTTCAGAAAGGAAGTGCCGCCGTCAAGCAGGCCACCGCAGCCGTTCCTAGCACAGCGGAGGCCACCAGCACCGCCGCTCCCGAGACCAGCCCAGTGAGCAGAAAGGTCCACCTGAATACCTTCCTCAATCATCCGAAAACCGCTCCTGGCCCGAAATAAAAAGGGACAGCCAGCCGGTTCTTGGCTGGAAAGAGAAACCGCTTTTGAGTTGATCTCTAGACTGGAAGGCTGCCGCCTCAAAAACGGCGGCCTTTCTGTTAGATGAGATCGCGCAATGAAACCTGGGCGAGTGAATTGGCACCCCACGGCGTCTGTTCACGGCTCGGTTTTTTTGGGGGTCTTGCTAGGTGGATTCGTGAGTAGATCGAGAATCCCGATCTGCCAGGGGATGCTGCCATATTTTTTCGCTTTATAGCCTTCGGCATCGACGCCTTGGAAGACGAAGCGGAGGTTTGCGGGATCGACTTCGAGTGTTTCATTATTGCCGCTACGGATGAGTTCGCCGTGGCTGATGCTGGTGGTCCAGGGCTCCTTTTGCGTGACGTTGGCGGTGGAGGCAAATGGGTGATCGCGTGTGGCGGCGAGCGGAAGCCATGGGCCTTCAAGTTTGTCTGCGAGCCAGGCCTTGTAGTAGCGTTGGCCGGCTGCCATGGCTTCGATGAGGGTGAGGTATTGGTCGCGGCCTTTGAACTTGTAGGTGTGCGAGGCTTCGAAGAGTTCCTCCTTCGTGTCTTTGAGCGGGAGCTCGGGTTTGGACCAGCCGAGCGGAAAGTTTGAAAGGGCCGTTTCGCGACGCCAGAAATGGCCGTCGTCGCTGGTGTAGAAGAGGTGAGCGTTGGTGGCGTCGCAGATGACCCAGAAGTCGATCCATCTGATCTTGTCGCCGCCTTCGGGCAGCGTTTCGATCATGGGCTGCGGTTTGGTCCAGGACTTTGGATCGGCGAGGGTGGACGTGGTGGAAAAATACGGCCCCATCTTGGGAGCATGGCGTTCATCGGCAAGTTGGTAGATGAGATACCACTTTTGATGCGGTGTGAAGAAGAACACCTGGGGCGCGCAATGATATTGATCATGCAGGTCGAGCGTGTGGCGCGTTGCTTTGCCAGCGTCCTTCCAATCGGCAAAGCTGAGGTATTGCATGTCCACCTTTCCCGAGGCGCGCCGATGCGTGGCAAACAGATGCCATTTTCCCTCATGAAACACCATCGTCGGGTCTTTGAGCGCCACGTCGGGGTCGGCTGCGTCTGTGGCGGGACCGATGAGCGGGGGCGAGCTTTGCCAGTGAAATTCGCCCGTGGTCAACCACGCTGGATCAGCCGCGTGAAGCGTGCTGATTAGACACAAGGAGAGCACGGCGTGCAGTTTCATGCCATGAGTTCCTTGAGCGAGACATGCGCGAGTGAATCCACGCGTTTCCAGGCACCGGTGAAGTCCAAGTGCCGCGTCATCGGCCCGGGCGCGACGATGCAGCGGATGCCAGCCGCCATGGCGGCGCGGAGGCCGTTGAGGGAGTCTTCGAAAATGACGGCTTCATCGGGTGCGACACCGAGATTTTCAGCGGCATGCAGGAAGAGGCTGGGGTCAGGCTTCACCTTGCCGGTGTCATCGACGGTGGAGATGTGGTGGAAATGATCGTGCAGACCGAGTTGGTCCATCCAGGAGTCGATCCACACTCGTGGACTGCTGCTGGCGATGGCGATGCGCAGACCGAGTGAGGCGGCTTCCTGAAGACGATCCGCCACACCGGGGAGCAGATGCAGATGTTTGCGCAGTTCACCCTCTCGGGTCTTGCGTGCAACTTCGACGGCTGCCCAGTCGAAGCTGCGACCGGTGAGCTGTTCGAGGTCACGCTTGGGATCGTAGGCCCCGGTGATGAAGTCGGTGCCCACGGCCTGGGCGTAGCGCTCCAAGGGGAGATCATGGCCATGCTGGTCAAAGATTTCTCTCCAGGTGTGGTAACCGGTGCTTTCAGTGTCAACGATGAGGCCGTCGAAGTCGAAGATCACGGCGCGAATGGGTGGGGGCATGCGGATGGATGGCCGAGAGTGGTGAAAGATGCAAAAGATTCGAAAGCTGTGAAAACTGGCGAGCCCACTTTTTACGCTTTTTTGTTTCTTTCGGCCCCAAGGGCATGGCAGCGTGCGACCACGATGCTCCGCCTGCAACAACCAGCCCCCGAACGACTGCGAGGTCTGCTTGCGTCGTGGAGAGATGAGCCTTTGAGCTACACCCCGCCGCTGGCGGATGGATTCATCGCCGACGAGCATGCGGTGAGGCTGGGCAATGGAGAAGGCGTGTACCGTGCCGCATGCGACGCTCTGGATGCGTGGGTCATGTTTCCAGCGTGGGCGGAGGTCAGCCGCATGGAAGTCAAAGGCCAGGAAGTGGGTCAGATCGTGGCGATGGTGGTGTGCATTTGCGGCCTGTGGTGGGTGAACCCCTGCCGGATATTGCGGCGCTGTGATTCGGCGCACACGCACGGCTTTGTGTATGGCACCCTGCCTGAGCACGCAGAGTGTGGTGAGGAACAGTTCATCATTGAGCAGCGGCCGGATGGCAGCGTGTGGTATGTGATCCGCGCCTTCTCACATCCGCGTCATTGGATGGCGTGGCTGGGGTTTCCGCTGGCGCGTTGGTGGCAGTGCCGGTTTGTGCGGGATTCGCAACGGAGGATGGTCGGCCTATGAAAACGGCGGACAGATTTAAATACGAGTGGCTGGCTGGGATGCTGGTATGGGCTGGCCAGTTTTGGATGCTCAAGTCACTGCCTCCGGGCATCTATTGGATCGTGATCCTGCTGCTGTTTTCAGCGATGGTTCTGATGCCGCTGTCGAGACGTTTGTGGGATTCTGAATCGCGGCAGGAATGGCGGCCCAAGGTGGAGTCGGGAAGCGCTCTTTTTATGACCTGCACTTTTTTTACGAACTCGGCTACCGAAGCCATTCCATGGCTGTTGGTTCGTTCGGCAGCGGCGTTTGAGGCGATCCAGAATTGCTCAAGAAAGACCCTGCGTGATCCGGCTGAGCTGACGCTGGTGTCGGCCAGGGTCTTCCCTGCCATCGGCGCTGCATGGCTCGTGGCCCATCGTGCCAACTGGACACCTTGGGGTTTTGACCCGCTGATCGTGCTGCTCACGGCGGCGCATTTTCATCATGCGGGGTTCACACTGCCACTGATGGCGGGGATGAATGCCAAAGAGAAACCGGGCTGCTGGACGCGGTTTTCGTGTGTAGCGATTTTGATCGGGGTACCGCTTGTGGCCGTGGGCATCACTTGCACGCACTTTGGCGTGCTGAAGTTTGTGGAGCCGTTTGGCGTGGCGATTTTGGTGCTTGGCGCATTGGGTGTCGCTGTTTCACAGATGCGGCGCGGCTTGGAACGACAGCACCCATTTTTGACACGCATCTGCTTTCTCATTTCAGGCGCATCGCTGTTTGCTGCGATGGTGTTAGCGCTGGGTTTTGGCCTGCGGTATGTGATCCCGAACTTCGCGCTGACGATGCCGCAAATGTGGGCGATCCACGGGACGCTGAATGCGTTTGGCTTTGGGCTGTGCGGCATCCTGGCATGGCGGGGTGCCCTGCGCCCACATCAGCCGATAAAACCCTGCTGTGCGTAACGGCGCAGGGTTTCGGGTGCGATGTCGTAGCCGTTCGGCCATGACATGATGCCATAAGCGAGATAGACTTCCGCAAACAATGCTGGATCAGACAAGGCGCGTCGGAGCGGGCCTTCTTCGTTGCCGTATTCCGCGAAGTCGAGTTCGGTCACATAGCCATCACGAAACCGCAGGCTGACACGGTGCGGACCGGTTACCTGCAAGGCAGCTACCTCGCATGCTTCAAGAGAAACGGCGGAATCGGTCCGGCTGATCTCAGGCATGCCAGACAGTGCGTGCAAAGACCGGTTTGATCAACCCTCGTGAGTGGGCTGCTTGAGCAGATCAAACAGTGTGATCATGCCGAGGAGATGTTTTTGCTCATCGACGACGACGGCCTTGCTGACGCCGCTGCGCATCAGGGTGCCAACGAGGACGGGCACGGGAGTGTCGGCGGTGATGCAGAAGGGTTTGGTGAGCGGCAGGTCCTGCAGCTTGTCCACACAGGTGAGGCCGTGGTTTTTCAGCCATTCGTAGGCGACGGAACGGCGCAGCAGGCCGATCACACAACCGCCCGCTGTGACGGGGTAAGTGCTATGCGGATGGGCCTGAAACTCATTCACGGCATCCTGCACCGTCACTTGGGCATCGAGGAAGGCGATGTTGCGCGTCATGACGTCTGCGGCACAAGCGCTGCGGGTGGCTTCTGGAATCATGTCCACCGTGTGCTGGATTTCCTCGGGGAGATGGTACTGCTGCGCGGTGCCACGGAAGAGGGCATCCAGCGAGCCGATGCTTTTGGCGAGTGTTTTGAAAGTCTGCCCGTCAATGGCGACGAGTTCGCTGGATTCGGTGGCGGTGGCGTCGAAACGCCAGATGCCATCACTGAGCAGAGCACGCTCGCCGAAGTGCTCGCCGGGGCCGGCGGCTTTGACGAGCTGGCCTTGGGCGTCGGTGATGTTGACGTTGCCTTTTTTGACGGCGTAGAGGGACTGAGCAGGCTCGCCGGCATGGAAGAGGGAGTCGCCGGGTTCGAGGTGCATTTCGCCGAGGGGCGAGGAGAAGCTGGGCGTGAGCAGGTTGATGTCGCGTGGGAAGAACATCTCAAAAGTCCACTCCGCCATGACGCGCAGCCTGCGATCAAAGCCGGGAAGTTTCATGAGGTAGATGCTGCGCCACATGAACCAAGCGATGAAGCCGGAAAAACGCATGCCAAACACCTGCGCGACCGCCTTACGGTGGCCGATGGTGGCGAGTTCACCGAGGCCAGTGAAGCGAAACGGTTTCAAAGCGCGCCCAGCAATACTGGCGGCGATGTTTTTGGCCACGAGCGCCCCCTGGCGCATGGCGAACTGCGCGGTCTCGGGGCAGTTGCCACCGTCGGCTTTAGGGAACGCTGCGCAATCTCCTGCGGACCACACATTGATGAGGCCTTTGACCTGACCGCTGGATTCGACGACAACCTTGCCACGCTCGACCGGCAGTTCACCTTTGGCACCGAGCGCGGTGATTTGCGGGTGCGGCGCGTTGCCCACGGTGCAGACCACAAGAGTGGCAGAAAGTTTGACGCCATCGCCCAACTGCACCGTGCGCGCAGTGACCGCACGCACACGGCTTTTGAAGAGGATTTTCACGCCCATCTCGGTGAGGCATTTGCCGGTGTAGGTGCCGAGGCTATCGCTCAGCATGCCGAGCAGACGGTCGCCGCTGTGGATGAGCGTGACGCTGGGTTCATCGGGCTCAATGTTCTCATAGAAGCGGCGCGCGCCCACGATCAAATCCTGGATCTGCCCGGCGGTTTCCACGCCCGAGTAGCCGCCGCCGACGATGACGAAGGAGAGGAGCTCTTTGCGCAGCTTGGGGTTGGTGATGAGATTGGCCTCTTCCAACCGGCTGATGATGGCGGCGCGCAGCTTCATCGCATCGCCGACGGTGCGCATGAGGTAGGCGTGCTCACCCATACCGGGAATGCGGCTGAGGTCCACTCCGGCTCCGGGTGCCAGCATGATGTGCTCAAAGCCCACCGTGACCTGCGGCGTGAACATGCCGCCGTTCAGCGTGATGATGCGGTTTTCGAGGTCGATGTGTGTGACTTCGCCTTTCAGCACTTCTGCACCACGGCAGATCATGCGGATGGGATTGACCACATGCTGCGGCGACAGCGAACCGCCTGCGACTTCGGGGAGCATCGGCTGAAAGACCATGTGGTTCTCACTGGCAATGATGCCCACGGTCATTTGAGCCACCTCCTGGGTGAGCCGCAGCAGCTCGCGTGCGCAGTACACTCCGGCAAACCCTCCACCGATAATAGCTACTTTGAAAATACGGTCGGGTTGCTTGGGCATAGTCTGCATCTTAGACGCAGGCAGCGAGCCAGCTTGACCGAAAAATGCATTTCTCAGGCGCGCGCCCGGCGGAGGACGCGTTTCATCACCACCAAGGCGTCTCCAGGCATGAGCATGGCGCTGGGGTTGGGGTTCAGGTCCGTGGCACCTTCCTTGCGCAGGATTGCCACAGGCAGCATGCGGCCGGCGGTGTCGGTTTCGACATCGGAAATGCGTTTGTGGACCCATGGCGACTCCGTGCCAATCTCGATCTCCTCCAGATCCAGGCCGAGTTCGGTGAGGTGGTGGTCAAAGTCGATGCTGGCCTTCGTCTTGCCGCCGATCAGTTCGCGCGTGTTCGGGTGCAGGATCAGGTGGGCGATGCGGTCTGCACCGATGTGTGCCGGCAGCACGACACGGTTGGCCCCGGCCTGCAGCAGCTTGCGCTCGGTGGAGGGCACTTCACCACGCGCGATGATTTGGATCGTGGGGTTCATGTTGCGCGCACTGAGGGTGATGAAGACATTCGCGGCGTCATTTGGCAGCACGGTGGCCAGCACCCGTGCACGGCTGATGCCGGCGGTCTTTAATGTCGCTTCGTCGGTGGCCTCGCCCTGCAGCGTGAGAAAGCCCGCATCGCGCACCTCCGCCACGCGGTCAGTTGCCTGATCGACAATGACAAAGGGGATGCCGCCTGCCTGCAACTGCGTGGCGATCATGCGGCCAATGCGACCGTAGCCGCAAATGATGGCGTGATTTTTGAGTTTTTCGATTTCGTTTTCCATGCGTTTACCTCCCAAAGCTCGTTGAATTTGCGCCTCCGTTAGCCACTGCACCAAAGTACCGGTGACAAAAATGATGCCGGTGCAGCCAAAGAGAATCAACGTCACCGTCCACGCCCGCAGCCAGGGATCGGTGATGGGCACCACCTCGCTGTAACCAACGCTGAAGGCGGTGATGACGACCATGTAGAACGCATCGCTCCACGACCACCCCCCCAGACGGTAACCCACGGTGAAGACCGCCATGACCACGCCCATAAAGGCAAAGGCATAGAAAACATTGGTTGTCGGGCGGCTCTTGGAAATGGGCATGCGGTCGGGCGGAGTGTCAAAGGTAGCGTAAGGCGTGCCAGAAGCAGGGCTGTCGTCGCAGATCTCTACTGCTCGTTGAAATGCCGCGTGCGCTGGGGACGTTTGCTTGCCACGTTCCAACCCCAATCTATGAAGCATCTGCTCACCGCCCTCCTCGCCTTTTCACTCCTCGGTTCCGCGTTTTCAGCGGACAAAAAATCCATTGTCATGATCGCGGGGAAACCCTCGCATGGTCCGGGGCAGCATGAGCACAATGCGGGCATCCAGTTGCTGAAGAAGTGCCTGGAACAGGGTGCGGCGGACCAGGCGGATATTAAGTTTCACCTGAATGGTGAGTGGCCTTCCCAGGAAGAGCTTTCCGCAGCGGATACGGTGGTCATTTACTCTGACGGCGGCGGCGGACACCCGGCCTTGCAGGGCGAGCGCCTGGCCCAGCTCGACAAAGAAATGAAGCGCGGCTGCGGCTTCCTGACGCTGCATTACGCGGTCGAGCCGACGATTGCGAAGGGTGGCAAGGAGTTCATCGACTGGATGGGCGGCTGCTTTGAGATCAACTGGAGCGTGAACCCGCACTGGGACGCCAATTTCAAAGAACTGCCCGCGCACCCGATCAGCTCCGGCGTGAAGCCTTTCGGCACGAATGACGAGTGGTATTTCCACATGCGCTTCCGCCCAAACATGGAAGGTGTGACCCCGATCCTGAGCGATGTGGCCCCTGAATCGACGATGGGCCGCCCCGATGGCACGCACAGCGGCAACCCTGCCGTGCGTGAGTCCGTGAAAAACAAGGAGAAGCAGCATGTTGCCTGGGCCTGTGAGCGTGCGGACGGCGGTCGTGGCTTCGGCTTCAGCGGCGGTCATTTCCACAAGGGCTGGGCCAACAACGAGCAGCGCAAACTGGTGCTGAACGCGATCCTGTGGACCGCGAAGGCCAAGATCCCGACGGATGGCGTGGCCTCAGCAGTGACGGAAGAAGACATGAAGGCCAATCTCGACCTCAAGCCCGGCCAGGGCCTGCCAGAGAAGCCGAAGCCAGCACCGGCACCCAAGGCGAAGTAAGCTGACCGTGGTGCGTGCGCTCAGGCGGAGTAACCGCCTGAGATGTACGCATTCAATTGTTCGATCGTCATGCGCTGGGTGGCGATGACCCACTTTACCAGATCGCCAATGGAGACGATGCCGAGCAGTTCCTCGCCATCGACCACGGGCAGGTGGCGGATGCGGTGTTCGGTGATGATTTCCAGGCAGTTGGAGACGGTTTGATCGGGACCTACGGTCACCAGATTGCTTGCCATGATGTCGCTGACGGGAGTTTCCTTGGAGGATTTGCCATGGAGCGCCACTTTGCTCATGTAGTCACGCTCTGAAATGATGCCGACCAGTCGGCTGCCCTCCATGACTGGCAGAGCGCCGATGTTTTTTTCGGCCATCATCTGAATGGCCTGAAAGACGGTGGCTGTTGGCGGGATGGTCCAGATGTCCCGGCCTTTGTGTTCCAACAGGGTCTTGGCTGCGGTTGAGATTTCCATGACATTTAAGGTTGTTGGGGGCAGTTTCTGAAATTGGCGACTGTTAAGCAAGCTTCGTTTTCCCGGGCCTGTCTGGTCGGGGAAAAGCGGGAATCAGCCAACCTTGGTGCTTGAGATCGACTCCGCGCGTCGTTTCATGCGGTGCCATGAGCACCCAACCCACGCCTCTCTCACGTCGCCGCTTCGTCGGTGCTGCCGGTCTCGTCGCCGGGAGCATGATCACCCGCCCGCTGTTCGGACAAAACGCCGCCAGCAACAAACTCAACGTCGCCCTCATCGGTGTGTGGGGACGTGGCCTTGCGCATTACGACTCCATTGCGGAGGAAAACGTGGTCGCATTGTGTGACATCAACGAGGCACGTTTCCCCGATGCGCTGAAGCGATTCCCGAATGCCACGACGTACATCGACTGGCGCAAGTGCCTTGATCACAAAGGTTTGGATGCCGTCGTGGTCTGTACTCCGGACCACACGCATGCGTTCATCGCCAACTGGGCGCTGAAGCGCAATCTGCACTGCTACTGCGAAAAACCGCTGGCCATCACCGTCAATGAAGCGCGCACTGTGCGTGCGACGTGGGAGACGAAGAAAGACAAGTTGGCCACCCAGGTCGGCATGCAGCGGCATGCGAACCCCAATTTCAACCGTGTGCGCGAACTCATCCGTGATGGTGCCATCGGCGAACTGAAAGCCGCCTACGCCTGGGGCAATCGCCAGATCCCAAGACCAGGCTACTTCCCAGAGGGAGGCGAGCCGCCGAAAGGATTTCACTATGACCTGTGGCTTGGCCCATCGCCCTTCCATCCCTACAATCCGGCCTACTTCTCCGGCGGAGCCGGCGCGAACTGCCTCTCCTGGAATATGTTCTGGGACTTCGGTGCCGGACAGATCGGCGACATGGGCAGCCACACGATGGATTTGCTCTGGAACGCCGTGGACGGTGGTCTGCCAACCTCCGCCGAGGCCAAGGGCGATGCCTACAACTCGGATGTGACACCGGTGAAATGCGAGTCCCATTTTGATCTGCCGGCGAACGACTGGCGCGGCCCCATCACCGTCGGCTGGTATCAGGGCGGCGCGATGCCGAGTTCGCCGAAGAAGCACATCGACCTGACACAAATCGGTCATGGTGCGATGTTCAAAGGCACGAAGGGCTTCCTCATCGCTGACTTCGACTCACGTCTCATCCTGCCCTACGGCAACGACGCCGACATGAGCTACTACAAGCCACGCAAGAAAGAGGATATGCTGCCTGACCTCGGCCACTTCCAGAAGCAGTGGTTTGATGCCTGCCGCGACCCGAGCAAGCCGACGGCCTGCAACTTTGGCTACAGCGCCAACATGATCGAGATGATGCTCCTCGGACTCGTCGCCTACCGCACGGGCAAGAAGATCCAATACGACGGCAAAACCGGCACCAGCCCCGACACGCCCGAAGCGAACGCCTTCATGAAGAAGGAGTACCGTGACGGCTGGAACATTGACGGCTAAACCCGCATGAATCTGTTCACGTCCATCAGCATCGCCAACGCGATGCTGATGGACGGTGTACTCAGTTTTTGATGCGCCCATGAAACGCCGTCATTTTATCACTGCCACCGTTGCGAGCAGCGCCGTGGCAGCAGTGGCTGCGCCACCTGCAGGTATTATCGACTGCCAGAGCCATCTCTTCTTCCCCCAGGTGCTGGACATGATGCGGAAACGCAAAATGGAACCGCTGGTGTATGACGAGAAGGGCACTGCCTTTCTCAAAATGGGCGACTGGCTGCGCAAGGTGCCGCCATTTTATCTTGATGTGAATGCAAAGCTTGCGGCCATGGATGCGAACGGCATCGAGATCACTATGCTCAGCACGAACGACCCTGGTCCTGAGTGGTTCGGCGCGGACGGGCCGGCGGTAGCGCAGTTGATTCATGACTCGCTCGCGGGAGTGATCGCGCAGCATCCCACGCGTTTTCGCGGGCTGTGCGTGCTGCCGTTGCAAAATGAAAAGGCCGCTGCCGAGGAGCTGGACCGCTGTGTGAAAAAGCTCGGCTTCAAAGGCATCCTGCTCTACACGAATCTGGCCGGTGCGTGGTGTGACGAGCCTCAGTTTCACTGGCTTTATGCGCGTGCTGAAGAGCTGGGGGTGCCCATCCTGCTGCATCCCGCCAAGCCGATGACCACGGAGCAGGTCAAGGGCTACGAACTCACCAGCACTCTGGGAAACATGTTTGAAAATACCATTGCCATTGCGCGAATCATCGCCAGCGGCCTGCTCGACAAACATCCCCGGCTGAAACTCGTCTGCCCGCATCTTGGGGGCACGCTGCCCTACATCAGCGGGCGCATGGACCATCAGCTCACCGTGCTCAAACGCGGCCCGCAAAATCTCCAGCGCAAGCCGAGCGAGTATCTGCGCAGCATCTACATGGACATCGTTTCGCCGCTGCCCGAGGCGATGCGTGTTGCACTCGACTTCAGCAGCGCGGACAAGCTGTTGTTCTCCAGCGACCATCCGTGGGTGGAGCCGAAGGAGATTCTCGACCCGCTGCGTTCTCTGAAACTTCCTGCGGCTGACGAGCAGAAAATCCTCTCCGGCAATGCACGGCAGCTCTTTGGCCTGATATGAATGAAACGCATGTTGGTACTTCCAGCCCTATCCTCTAGGGGCGGAGGTGTTAGTCGATGGAGTCCCTTCTCGGAGAGCGTATGGACAGCATGCGCCCGCTTCTCTTTGCCATTTGCACTCTCATTTCGACCGCGTACGCGGTCGATCCTGCCCGTGTTTTCAAAGCCGGAGCCGCTACGAGCAACATCACGCCGGAGCTTGGCAGCTCCATCAATGGAGGCTTTCAGGATGGCAAGGCGGTGTTCATCCATGATGAACTGAACGCGCGCTGCCTCGCGCTGGATGATGGGCAAACGAAGCTGGTAATGGTGGTGGCAGACAGTTGTGTGATTGGGCGTGGCATCTTTGATGAAGCGAAGAAGAGGGTGAACGAGGCCACGGGCCTGCCTCTGGAAAACATGCTCATGTCCGCTACGCATTCGCACTCCTGTGGCACCGCGCAGGCCGTGGGACAGAGCGAGCCGAGCCCGATGTATCAGCGGTTTCTTGCCAGGCGTATCGCCGATGGCGTGCAGCGTGCGCTGAACAATCTCGTTCCCGCCAAGATCGCGTGGGGCAGTGTGGATGTGCCGCAGCATGTGTACAATCGCCGCTGGAAAATGAAGCCCGGCGGCATTCCTCCTACTCCGCACGGGGTCACCACCGATCAGGTGAAAACGAACCCTGGCATCAACAACCCAGCCCTTCTTGAACCCGCTGGTCCCACGGATCCGCAGGTGAGTTTCATCAGCGTGCAATCAACGGAGGGGAAACCTATAGCGTTGTATGCGAACTACTCGCTGCATTACGTGGGTGGCGTGGGCCCCGGTCATATTTCGTCGGACTACTTTGGAGCGTTTGCAAATCGCCTCGGTGAACTGCTCGGTGCAGACCGACAGGACCCGCCATTTGTGGGCATCATGTCGAACGGCACCAGCGGCGACATCAACAACATCGACTTCCGCGGTGGTCAGGCCAAAGAGGGGCCGTATGGTCGTATCAAGATCGTGGCAAATGATGTGGCGCAGGCGGTCGCGGGTGCGTGCAAAACGCTGACTTATCAGGACTGGGTGCCGCTGAGTGTGGCGCAAAAGGAGGTGAAGCTGGGCCTGCGTATTCCCACAAAGGAGGAGGTGGAGAAAGCAAAAGCGCTGACGCAGCAGTCGAAGCTCTTCCCACGCATGGAAACGATGGAGCAGGTGTATGCGCGTGAGACTGTCCTGCTGGCAGACTTTCCGAAGGAAGTCTCCGCGCCACTGCAGGTTCTCAAGATCGGTGAACTGCGGGTCTCGGCCATTCCTGCCGAAGTCTTCGTGGAGATCGGCCTCGGATTGAAACAGCGCCATCCGCAGACCTTCACAGTTTCGATGGCCAATGCCTACCATGGCTACCTGCCAACGCCGGAGCAGCACAAGCTCGGCGGTTATGAAACATGGCGTGCGAGGTCAGCCTGCCTGGAAGTCGATGCCTCGACGAAGATCGTTGCGGGGCTGGAAGAGCTGTTTTCGTCACTTCAATAATTCCTGCCATGAGATCCATCCTGCTTTGCTTCGCCCTGCTTACTTGCGCCGCGTCTGCCGCGAACATCGTCATCATGACGGTCGAAGATCCCAACAACTACGAGGCGCCAAGGACGATGCGTGAATTTGCGGAGAAGGAGCTCCGGCCGCTGGGGCATCACGTTACGATCATTGATGGTGACAAGCCGCAGATGCATCACTTTACAGGGCTCGTCGAGGCACTGAAGGATGCGAATTTGCTGGTGCTTTTCTCGCGCCGTCGCTTTCCGCCGAAGGAGCAAATGGCGGCCATTCGTGCGCATCTTGCCGCTGGCAAGCCGCTGCTCGGCGTCCGCACGGCGAACCACGCCTTCCTTCCCAAGCCCAATGAAGTCGTTGATGCCAGTCTGGCTCCATGGCCGGAGTTCACACACGAGGTTCTCGGCGGTGAAAACACCGGCTACGAAACCAAAGGCTTGCCTTACACTGTGAGCATCGCGCCAGGTGCTGAAGCAAGTGCCCTGGTCAAAGGCGTGAACGCTGCGAACATCCAGGGCACTCAATCCCTCTACAAGGTGCTGCCGCTCGCCGCAGATGCCACGCCAGTGCTCATGGGTACCGCGCAGGCCGGTGCCCCCACACCGCCGCAGCCGGTCGCATGGACGCGCACTTATGGCGTCAGCAAAGCTCGCATCTTTTACACCAGCCTTGGTACACCCGAGGATATGCGCAGCGCCGATGTGAATCGGTTGCTGCTCAATGCAGTGGCGTGGACTTTGCAGAAATAACTCAGCATGAAATTCCTCTGCCTCCTGCTTCTCGCATGTGTTGCCACTGCCAGGGCTGAAATGCTGGCCGGTGTCGCCAAAATTGACATCACAGACCGCACAGGTCCCGTGAATGATCCGTGCTTCGCCAAAGCACTTGTGTTGAAAAGCGGCGGCACCACGGCGGTGCTGATCACGCTGGATGCGGTGGCGGTGGGCGGCATCGGGCGCATTGGCAATGACTTCATGGCGACGCTGCGCAACGGCTTGCAAGAGCTGGGCATTCCGTCGTTGAATGTGGTGGTTAATGCCAGCCACTGTCATGGCATTGTGCGTGGCGATCTGGAGCCGCTCGTCATTCAGGCGGTGAAGGAGGCTGCGAAGAACCTCGTTCCCGTAAAGGCTGGCAGCGGTGTCGGTTTGGAAACTCGCATCAGCGAAAACCGACGTCTCAAGATGAAGGATGGCAGCACGGTTGACATGCGCCGTGCCTACTCAATGCCGCTTGATCAAGAGGTCGCCAGCGTGGGACCGATCGATCCTCAGGTCGGTCTGCTGCGACTGGACCGTGCCGATGGCACAGCCTTGGCCGTGCTCTATCAGTTCGCCTGCCATCCGATCATGAATCCGCCGAGCAAAGGCTGCTCGGCAGACTATCCCGGCTTTGCGTCCAAGGTTATCGAAGAAGCCACCGGAGCCATGGCCTTCTTCGTGCAGGGCTGCGGTGGCGACATCAATCCGGTGCGCTACAAGGAAGTCACGCGCACGGCCGATGCCGAACCGCTTGGCACCATGCTCGGTGCGACCGTTCTGGCTGCTGCGCGGAAGATCGAAACCAAAGGCGATAGCGTTCTCAAAGTGAGCAATGCCACCATGGCGGTGCCACGAGCCGCAGATTACTCCGCACGCATCAGCAACATCGAGGCGGAGCAGAAGAAACTCGTCGCGGCGCTTAAGCCCACGAACATCAACTTCAAAAGTTTCCTGCCATTGCTGCTTCAGCACAAGCTCTGGCCGGACACGCCATCGCACTACTCGCAGAGCTATCTGCACGATCAGGCTCTCGACCGGAAGGCCATCTCACAGCTTGATGCCGATAACCGCGTGTTGGTGGAAAACTACCTCGCCAACATCGAAATCATGGAGCGGCTCACCCGGCTGAACGCAAACATGGCGCTGCTGCAAATGCATCTCAAACAAACCCAGGCGGCTGGTGATAAAACGCTGGATGCCGAGGTCTGCGGCCTGCGTGTGGGTGACTTCAAACTGGTGACCTTTCCAGGTGAAGTCACGGTGCAGGTGGGGCTGAACATCAAGAAAGCTGCCGGAGATGTGAACGCCCATGTTTCCGGCTATACCAACGGCTACATCTGGTACACCCCCACCGTGGAGCAGCGACTCAACCCCGGCTATGCACAGGAAGACTGCGACACGCTGGTCGCGCCTGAGTGGCAGAAGATCTTTGAGACCAAGGCGCTGGAAGTGTTGACCAACCTCAGCCGATAAACAACCCCATGAAAACCTCACTCACTCTTTTGTTATGCGCTTGGACCTGCGCTGCTTTGGCCGCTGATGAACTGCCCAAGACGCTCATGACCCTGCGTGGCAAACTGCGGGTCAGCGAAGACTTCACGCCGCCGCTCGCGCCGGTCACGGGCAAGCCCGTTGGTTTTGCCAGCGGGTTTACCGGCTGGCGCTACAATGCTGGGTCTGCCGGTGGAAAGTCCGGACAGTGGAAGCTGGCCGATGGTTGCTTTACCGGCGTGGAGAGTCCTGCGGCCAATCATCCGGCGACAGCGTCGTTTGGTTTTCAATTCACCGACGCCATCATCCAATGCGAAGTGAGGTTGAACGATGTTCCTGATGAGGGGCGCAAGTATCGGTCCCTCTTCGTGAAGGCGACGGATGTGAAGGATTACGTGATCGCGCTCAGCATCGGCCCGGGCGGCCTGTTTTTAATCCCGTATGATGCCGAGCGCATCAATCCCGCCACCAAGCAGCGGGAGAAAGGAACCGCCGGCCACGTGAAGAATCCGGTCAAACTCAACGAGTGGCACACGGTGGTGCTGGAGATCAAAGGAGACGAGGTGGTGGGAACGCTCGATGGCAAGAGCACCACCCTGAGCAACCCGCTCATCAGCGTGGCCAAGCACAGCATCATGCTGGGGGCCGGCACTGAGGCCAGCTTCCGCCATTTGCGCGTCTGGGAAGCTCTGCCGAACCCAGACTGGGCGGCGGCCAAGACGGCACTTCAAGCAGCATCGAAACGCTGAGCAGACTGCAAATCTTATGAACTTATCCTTTGTATCTCGCGCGTTGCTTTTCTTTACGGCCATCCTCGGATGGCAGCTGCAAGCGGCGGAACCACCTCACATCGTCATCATGATTGGCGAGGATGAATATCACACCTGGGAGACCTTGCCGGAGTTTGCGGCCAAAGAATTGAAGGCCGCGCCGTATCGCGTCACCCTCATTCAGGCGGACGCGGCGGACAAAAACCAGTTCCCGGGATTCGTGGAGGCCATGCGTGATGCGGATCTCCTCCTCATCAGCGTGCGGCGCCGCACTCCGCCGACAGAGGTGATCAATGCCGTGCGCGCCCATCTTGCCGCCGGCAAGCCGCTGGTGGGAATCCGCACGGCCAGCCATTGCTTTGCCCTGCGCCCCAAGGAACCCGAGCCCAAAGCTGGGCTGGCGATTTGGCAGGACTTTGACCCGCAGGTGCTGGGCGGCAACTACACGGGCCATTATGGTAAAGACGCCGCCACCATCAGCGTGGTGTCGGGTGCGGAGGCGCATCCCATTCTGCGTGGTGTCACTGTTACAGAACTCATCGGGCACGGCGGTCTCTACAAAAACACACCGCTGCAAGCCGGAACCACGCCGCTTTTGATGGGAACGCTGCCTGGTGCGGCAACGGAGCCGGTCGCTTGGACTCATACGTACGGCGAGAAGAAGTCCCGCATCTTTTACACCTCGCTGGGGCATTGGGATGACTTCAAGCTGTCCGCCTTCCGGCGTTTTTTACTGAACGGCATCGCCTGGGCATTGGAGAAGTAAGGCATCTTCCCCGATCTTCAGCCTCACGCGACCTGCCCGGCCAATGACGAATCCTAAAATGGCGGTGTTGCAGCCTTGAGCATCGCCGACGGCTCGCCATAGAAAGCAGTTCACCAAAACTACCCCGACGAATATGCGACTTCAAGACCAGGTCATCCTCATCACCGGCAGCACCACCGGCATCGGCGAATTCATGGCGCGGCGCTTCGTCGCTGAAGGTGCCAAAGCCATCCTGCATGGCCGTGACGCGGCACGCGGCGAGGCTTTGTGCCAAGAACTCGGCACTGACAAAGCGGCCTTCTGCCAGGGAGATCTCGCAGATGCCGCGTATCCGGCCAAACTGGCAGCGGACGCGATTGCCGCCTTCGGCAAGGTCGATGCTTTGGTGAACAACGCGGCGCTGACCAACCGTGCGAAAATCGACGAGACGGATGCGGCGATGTTTGACCGCATCATCGCCGTGAACGCACGTGCGCCCATGCTCCTGATCCGCGCCTTGCTGCCTGAATTGAAAAAGAATCGGGGCGTCGTGCTGAATATCGGCTCCGTGCTCGCCCACTGCGGTCAGGCGAATCTGCTGGCCTACTCAATGTCCAAGGGCGCACTGATGACGATGACGCGCAATCTGGCTGACGCGCTCGGCACCGACCGCGTGCGCGTGAACCAGCTCAACGTGGGCTGGACGCTCACGGAGAATGAATACCAGGTGAAACTCGGCGACGGACTCGGCGAGGGCTGGCCGGATCGCCTGCCCGCCTATGCCGTGCCGATGGGCCGTTTGCTGATGCCGGAAGACATCGCTGCGGCGTCCGTTTACTGGGTCGGCCGCGAAAGCTTCCCCGTCACCGGCACCGTGGCCGAGCTGGAGCAGTATCCGCTCATCGGCCGCTACACAAATCACGAAGGCGACCCGCTTAAACAACAAGATCACACCAACTAAACCACCATGAAACTGATCCGCTTTGGAAACCCTGGAGAAGAAAAACCCGGCCTGCAACTCGATGATGGCCGCCGCATTGATGCGAGCGCCTTTGGCAGTGACTATGATGAGAAGTTCTTTGGGGGTGATGGTTTGGAACGTCTCGCCGCTTGGGCCAAGGCCAATGCGGCCTCTGCACCGACTGTGAGTGCTGACACGCGACTGGGCCCATGCATTGCACGTCCGAGCAAGATCATCTGCATCGGTCTGAACTACAGCGACCATGCCAAGGAAAGCGGCATGCCGATCCCGGCGGAGCCTATCGTGTTTTTCAAAGCCACGAGTGCCATCACCGGCCCGAACGACAACGTGGTCATCCCGCGCAATTCGAAGAAGACCGACTGGGAGGTCGAGCTTGCTTTCGTCATCGGCAAGAAGGCCAGCTATGTCTCCGAAGAGAATGCACTGAGCCATGTGGCTGGTTACTGCGTACACAACGACTACAGCGAACGCGAATGGCAACTTGAACGCGGTGGCCAGTGGGTGAAGGGCAAGAGCTGCGACACCTTTGCGCCCATCGGTCCCTTCCTCGCCACGAGCGATGAGATTCCTGATCCGCAGAATTTGAAGCTCTGGCTCAAGCTGAACGGCAAGACCATTCAGAACAGCAGCACCGCGCAGATGATCTTCGGCGTGAAAACGCTGGTGAGCTACCTTAGCCAGTTCATGAGCCTGCTGCCTGGCGACATCATCACCACCGGCACGCCTCCCGGCGTTGGCCTCGGTTTCAAGCCTGATCCTCTCTTCATGAAGCCAGGAGATGTGATCGAACTCGGAGTCGAAGGACTCGGCGAGCAGGGGCAGACGGCGGTCGCGGCTGCGTAAATTGGAGGTCAGGCATCCTGCCAGACTACGGCCTGGGGTGTCCCGCCTGAGTTCAGAATCAGAGGCGAGACGCCCCGATCCGTTGACAGGCCGGAGGCCTATCCTCCGGGCGTCACGTTCAGCCGCACGAAGCCTTTCCCTGCGAGATTCACGCTCACGGTGACTGTGCCGTCTGCGTTATTCGTGGTCTGGGCGGTGCCGATGTTGGTCCAGTTGATCAAATCGGTCGATGACTGAGCCTGAATGGAGCCCCATTCAGTGAAAACTTGCCGTGGGAGATAGGTCAGCGTCAGCGCACCGCCCTGCATCACCGGCTTGGGCATGGCGGCCACATTGGTGACATTTTGCAGGGCGAACTCGACGCCGTTGGGAATGCCATTGCCATTGGAGTCGGTGGTGAAACTGCCGCTCTGCCCCACGGAGGCGAGCCACTCGGTGAACGGGATGTTGGGATCCAACCCGAGGATCGTGGAGATGATGTAGCTGTCGCTTAGAGGAGTCATCACGGTGGCTGGATACTGCGCATTGAAGGCATCCACCACCATCTGGGCTATTCTGGTATGGGCGCAGGTGTTGGGGTGGAAGCCGTCTCCTGAAAACGTGTAACGTGTCCTGGCATCGGCATCCGCCACACGGTAAAATTCAATACCCTGGATGCGAAATGGCTGTGTGATGATGGACTTCGTGAAGGCATACACACCGGGCACAAAGCCGATGCCCTGTGACTGCGCATACACAGCCAGGCTGGCATTCAAGGCGTCCATGGCAGCCGTGACGCGGGCCGTCTTCACCGGATCAGTGGGGTAGCTTTGCTGTACTTTTGGTGTGCAGCCCACATGCGGCACGCTGACCAGCATGATGGGAATCGTGGCGTTCGTGGTTCGAATGTAATTGATGATCCATTGCAGATTGCCCAGGGTGATATTGGTGGTGGTGGAGGCATCTGCCGTGCCGTTGTAGAGGCTGCCGTAGTAGCTGTTGGCATCGTTGCCGCCGGCGAAGATCACCACCCGCTGCACGTCGGTGCGCAACTGGCTCTGCAAGGTGCCGGTCCACCAGAAGTTGTAGATGCTGCTGAGTTGGTTGCGGATGTCTGTCGTCGTTGAACCTGGGAAAGCCCAGTTAAAACGATGCCCCGTAAGCCTCGGGTCGGAATAGACGCTCCACGTACCGAGGTCGAACCAAGCGGTCCGGTTCTGGTGCAAAATTTCGATCCAGTTCCGCGCCTGCCAGGAGGCTGGATTGTTGGGATACAAACCCGGAAACTCCGCTTCATATTCCTTGGTCAGGCTGTCCCCGATCACCAGACATTGCTCCGCCCTGAGCGTGAAGCTCATCAGCAGAAGCAAGATCACGCAACGTAACATCATCGGTACTGACGAGTGTCACGCCCAAAAAGTTCACTGTTGTTCGAATAATCGGAGGTCAGGCATCTTGCCTGACAACGGCTTGAGGCTTCCAGCCTTTGTCAGAAGTCGAAGGCGGGACGCCTCGATCCGCTGACTGGCCAGAGGCCTATCCTCCTTTATTCCACCTTCAGCACACCATTCATCACCATCCAATGCCCCGGGAAGGTGCAGAGGTAGGGGTAGTCGCCTTTCTCTTTCGGGGCGGTGATGTGGATGGTGAAACTGGCCTGCGGATTCGTCATGTCGGTGAAGGTGAGCACGTCATCGGAGTCGGGCACGTAGTGTTTGGCCAGCCCCTGCGGATCGGTGATCATGAGATTGGCGAGGTTGCCGATTTTTTGCAGTGTGCCCGGCTTGGCGAGCATCCAGTTGTGCGGCACGACGTCGGGGTTCTTGAAGACGATGGTGAGTTTTTCACCCGCTTTGGCGGTGAGCTGCTTCTGCACGTATTGCAGACCCAGCGCGGCTTCAATGACGAGTTCGCGACCGCCTTCGCCTTTGGCCCATGGGTTGGGCTTGGCTGACTTCGGTGCTTCGAGGCCGATCTGTGCGACGTGATTGGTCTTCGCGATTTTGGCGTAGCCGGGGAACTCGGTGAAAGGTTCAGCCAGGGCGTGTGCGGTGAGGAAGATGTCATGGCCGGTGCTCAGATGGAGATGAATCTGGCTCGCGGTGACGATCTGCGGAATTTCGAGGAAGAGCGTCTTGCCGCCGTCGAGTTTCTGCACGCTGCGCACTTCGAGCGGATCATGGCCGGGCGTATCGGCATACTTCACGGAATATTCGGGCGAGCCATACTGCGGTCCGTAGCGGTAGTTCCAGCACTGTGCAAAGCAGGTGGCGGCATCGGCATCCTTAACCGGCTGGCTGAAGCGAAGCAGTACACCATTGTCACGGGCTTCGAAGCCGATGGGCACGGGTTTCTCGCCACCGGTGAAGCGGACACGCTGGAAGCAGCCGTCTTTGGGCGTGTAGCTGCCCCAGCCCTGCATGCCGTTCACATAGAGGTGGCCGTCGTTCGGATTGAAGCGCGCGCATTGCGGGCCGGAGTCGAAGTTGCCGCTGATCTTCACTGAGGCTGCCTGCCAGCGGCCTTTGACGTTCTGCCGCATGACAAGCCACGCGCTGCCACCACCAGAGGAGAGGTGAACGAAATTGCCATCGCCTTTGAGTGCTGACCATTTCTCACTCGAAATGAAGGCCTGGCTGCTCGCGCTGTTGTCTTCGCCGCGCGGCATGTACATCAGCACCGGTTCGGGAGGCTGGCCGTTCTTGGGACCACCGGCACCGAAGTGGGCGCCGAGGTTGTGATCCAGCTCGATCTGAAAGATGGATGAAGCGGGTGTCCAGTCGCCTTCCTGACCGCTGGTGGTGAGGAAGCGGCCATCTGGCGAGAGGCCGAGACCATCCGGATTGCGGAAGCCGGTGCCGAGCACTTCGAGTTTGTCGCGGCCTGTGATGCGGCACACGCCTTGATTGCCGGAGGCGAAATACCAGCGGCCCTCTTTGTCGGTTTCGAGTCCGACAATGAAATCATGGCCGCCGGGAGAAGTCTGCATCACGTTCGTCACGCACTCGTAGAAGTCCGCCTCGTCATCGCCATTGAGATCATGCAGACAGGTGATTTGATCGCGGCCAAGGACATAGAGCTTGTCCTTCACGATCTTCATTCCCAGCGGCTGATTCAGTCCGGTGGCGAAGCGCTTCCATCGAACCTTTTCGAGCTTCTCGTCGATGCCTTTTACCAGCCACACTTCGCCGGTCATCGTAGCGATGGCGGCAGTGCCATCGCTGAAGAAATCGTGTGCGGTGATGAAGAACAGGGTGCCGTATGGATTCTCCCATGGGAGTTCGATGGTGTCAGTAGCGAAGGGCTGCTGAGTACCGAGTTTGCCTTTCGTTTCGAGCCATTGCGGCCATTGGGCGAGGCCGCCACTTACTTTGCCTTCAAGGACTCCGCTTCGATTGCCAGCTTCGATCAGGCGTTTCTTGCCATTGTAAGAATATGAAAAAATGACTTCTTTGTCGTGGCGATAGAAGCCTTGGTATATCTTTGGCTTATTGATTGGCGACGAACTCGGAGGCCATGCCTTCTCCTCTATGATGGAATGCGCCGGAAGAGTCTCCGGAAGTGTTTCGATCGGTTTTCCATCCATCGCCGCTCCGCCCATGAATCCGTGGCGTGCATCACCGAGCTTGATGAAGCCGCCAGTCCACGTGACCGGAAAAGTCAGCGTTTCAGGATTGAAGACATACGACGTGTCACCATCCCGCACGCACACCGCTTTCGGAATCGTCAGGCCTGCACCTTTGAAGACGCCGCTGAAGACCGAGCCGTGGTCGCTCGTGGCAAAGCGTCCGTCCTTCCATGTCACCTGGTCATTCTGATTGCCCCAGTGGCCTTGCTGGCCGCCGTCGAGGCCGGGGAATTGCGGGATCAGTTCGGGCAGCGGCTTCTGCTTCATGAACTGCAGCGCCTGCTTGGCATAGTAATCGAAGACACGCTCGCGATTGACGAATTCCTGCCAGTGGACGTTGTCCTCGGGATGGAGTGGTTTGCGTTCGGGCTTGAACACGGCGGGCGGCGGAGCCTTGGGTGGCATGAGTGCGTCGAGATGATCGAAGTCCCAGAGGCCGATGGTGTTGTCCATGCGCAGGCGCGGAGCGGTGCCTTTGCGTGGCTTCATCACGCCGCGTGCAATGCGTACATCATCAATGAGTCCATCACAGCCGATGGTGCCATCAACGAGGCTGCCGAAAGCAATGCCTCCCGCTTTGGATGTGCCTTGGATCGGTTGTACAGGCTTTTCGAAGACCTGTTTGCCATCAATCCAAATCACGACGCTCTTTTCGTCAATGCTGGCGAGGAAGTCGTGCCACTGGCCGTCGCAGACATTCACCTGCGAATCGAAGTCACCGCCGCGTCCGGGCATGAAGAGAGCCAGCGTGCCGCGTTTCGCATGCGTGTAGAGTTCCCAATGCGTGGCGGATGATTTGGCGTCTGAGGCGATGAGAATGTTGAAGTGATCTTTGCCGGTCAGTTTGGCGCGGCACTCAATGGTGAGAGGCAGCGTGCGGAAGGGTTCGTTGTCCTGCTCAAAGTAGCTGCCCTTTAGCGCCTCGCCGAATTCCTTGTTCAGGGAGGGCACGCCCTCGCCGGTCATGGCAGGTTTGGTGATGAAAGCTGTGGCAGCGGGTTTGTCGCTCCAGGTACGATACTTGGGCTTCGGGCCGGGAGGATTGTCATCGAGCTGCGGCACGAGCCAGGCGAGGCCGTCGAGGTTGTCGAGCAGGCGGCCTTCAGCGTCTTCGTTGGTGTGGTTCAGGATGCCGATGGGGCCGTTGTAACCGCTCGCACGCACGATGCGCAGCACCTTCACATCTTCGGTGCCAACACCAAGCGGCAGGATCTTGCGGCCTTTGGCCTCGCCGTCGATGTCCATGCCGTTGAGATTGAAGCACAGCAGGTGCGGCAGCATGCGCGGCAGCACCTTGGCGAGACGATCGAGATGGCCGTGGCCGTGATGAAGGTTGTACACGATGCCCACGTTCTTGATGCCTTTGGCTTTCAGCGCCTCCACGATGGCGATGGCGTTCTCTGGTTCGCCATACCAGGCACCGTGATTGTAGAGCGCGATCTGGCAGCCCAGCGGAGCAGCGGCCTCGCAGATCGGCTGCAGGCGTTCGACTTCCTTTGCCACACGGGCCTGCTGATCCGCTTCATCTTTGACCTGGATCGCACCGCCGTTGCCATTCACCCAGAGCTGCGGATGCACGCCGTGACGTTTGAAGAGCTCCAGCGTCTGCTTCGCCTCATCGTTGAGTGAAGTGGGGAACCACCAGCCCATGAGCTCGATGTGGTGTTTTTTGAGCGCGTTCAGCTCGTCGTCCCACTGCGGGATGTGCTCCTTGCGGTAGTCATAGACGAATTTCTTCACGCCCATTTTTTCCAGCATGGCCGCACGCTCCTCCGGGCCGCGCTTGCCCGCATCAAACGGTACAATGCACCACGCGGCGAGGTTGGATTTGTCGAAGAGCCCCTCGGCAGCACCGAGCTGGCCAGGAGAGCACGCAAGAAGAGTCAGCAGCAGGAGATGTCGTTTCATGTTTGAATCAGAAAAAGGAAAGCGGGCAAAGGATCAGAATGCAAAAGAGATCGGAGACATCAAGGAAGCAGTCCGTGCTTTATGTAGTGCGTTCGCGTTACAAGAGGCTACTTGGCGTAGTTCTGCCACTGTGCCTCGATCCACTTTGCGTCCGGTGCACCATCGAAGACGAGGATGCGGTATTTGGAGACGTAGGGTTTGTCGGGCTCGATGGACCAGTCGCCATCCTGGGATGGAGCGATGCAGAGCTGCGGGTTTTTGGGATTGAGGCGCAGGGGCTGTGGGAAGCGAAAGTTTGAAGGGTGAATCAGGATCACCATGCCGGTGGACGCGCCATCGACCTGACCGCCGACGTGGACCCATTTGCCCTTGGTGGAATCGCCTTTGAGGCGGTCATGGCCTTCGCTGGTGAGCATCGTGACGGCATCGACCGGATTCCAGGCGAGGTTGCCGCGCACCCCGAGGCCGCCGTAGTGGTACTTCGGCAGCTTAAGCGGCTGATTGCCCGCGCAGGTCTGGGTGCTGGTGAGGTCGATGATGTTGGCAGGCTTGCCGTCGAGCTCCTTCTGCGCCACCGCGACTTCCCATGTTTCATGGAGCACTTTTTGATCGGGCGCGTGACTGTGATCGAGAAACAGATGCTGGCTGATGAATCCACCGCCGTCCGCGCCACCCCAGCTTTTGTCCAGTTTGGCGAAACGCACCTCGGCGAGGATCTGGTCGCCGCTTTTGTTTTTGCCGTCGCCTTTGCCTTGATTCCAGAAATCGGGATGTGAATCGCCGAACTCAGTCTTCGTCCACGCCATCCAAATGCCGCGATGCCAGCGGTGATCTTCGGGATGATTGCCCGTGACGAGTTTCCCACTGGGCGAAAACACCGGATGCAGATGAGCGCCGTGTTTGAAAACGGCAGATACACCTGCGGGCACTTCGCCCGCCTCCATTTGGTAATCACAGATCGTCTTCCCTCCGCTGCTGAAATGCAGGACGGAGCCGAGCTTTTCCACCTGGATGTCGGCGGAGAAAGAATGGGTGGCCAGAAGGGCGGCGAGGAGAAGGGTTGGCTTCATGACGAAGGAACGAATCGTCACCTCAGAAACTCGCAGGCTTTACCAGCGTTCCTGCTTTCACCACACCGCCCTGCATGACGGCGAGGAGGTTGTCGCGGTTTTCGAGAATGGAGATGTCCTTGAGCACGTCGCCTTTGACCACGAGGACATCGCCCAGCTTGCCCCTTTCGAGGGTGCCGATCTCCTTTTCGCGTCCCATCATTTTTGCGCCGCCGAGCGTGGCGCACTTGATGGTATCGAGTGGGGAGAAGCCGACGTAATTGACGAAGAAGGTCAGCTCCTGGGCGTAGGTGCCGTGCGGGGTCCAGGCAAAGCCGTAGTCGCCGCCGAGGCCCATGGTGCCACCAGCCTTGAGGACTTTGCGGCAGCTTTCAGCCCCGGCTTCGAGGGTCTCCTGATGGCCATCGAGCACTCGCTGAGACAGGCCGACGTCTTTGCCGCGCTGCACGCTGAAGAGTTCGAAGCCGAGGCCGGGGCACATCGGGACGTTGCGCTTGAGCAGGAGATCGAGGCATTCGTCATCCATGAAGGTGCCGTGCTCGATGGCATCATAACCCGCTTTGAGCGCATTGCGGATGCCCTCGGTGGCACGGCAGTGGCCGGTGACTTTGAGGCCGTGGTTGTGTGCCGTGGCCACGACGGCGTGCATTTCTTCAAAGGTCATGCACAGCGTGTGATGATCGTTGATGTCGGGAGAGGCCGCGTCACCCGTGGGATAGGTTTTCACCCACTCGATGCCGTCTTTGACGAGTTTTCTCACGGCGCTACGGGCCTGCTCGGGACCATTCACGATGAAAACGATGCCCTCCATGCCGATGCGGCGGTAGTCGGGGTTCCAGTCCATCAGACCACCTGCACCACAGATTTCGCGGCCACTGGTGCTGAGGCGCGGGCCGGGGATCATGTCCTCCTCGATGGCCTTTTTCATCCACACGTCGATGTTGTGCAGGCAGCCGCCGCTGCGCGCCGCCGTGTAGCCGCATTCGAGCGCGGTTTTGGCATTCACGGCGGATTGCAGCGTGACATATTCCACGGGGAACTTGATGTCGAGATCCTGCAGCTCGGACACATTGAAGTAGGTGAGATGAATGTGGGCCTCGATGAGCCCGGGCATGATCGTGCCACCACCTGCGTCGATGATGCGCGCGTCAGGCGGAGCCGGTGGTGCATCCGCAGCGGGACCGGCGTAGCTGATGATGCCGTCGGTGATGATGACAGCGGCGTTAGGAATGGCCGGACGGCCAGTGCCATCGACGAGCTGGCCGTTTGTGACGACGGTGGTGCCTGGTTGGAGCTTCATGGTGCGGAGATGCTATCGCTTCGTCCTGCGCCGGGATAGAACAGAAACGGCAGGGCGTGGAATATTCGCGGCAGCGTATTTGTCGCGATACGCGCCCGGAGTGAGTCCGGTGACGCGGCGGAATTCACGCGTGAGATGGCTTTGATCAGCGAAGCCGCAGCGCAGGCTGACAGCGGCGATGGATTCGCGGGTATCGACGAGCAGGCGGCAGGCGGTCTGAATGCGCAGGCGCCGGAGATACTGCTGCGGTGGCAGGCCATACTCGCGGACAAAGCTGCGCTCAAAGGCGCGCGGCGACATGCCAACCGCACGGGCCATGTCGGTGTTTGTCACGGATTCCCCGAGGCGGCGGGTCATGAGCGCAATGACGACACCGAGGCGGATGTCGCTGCGCTGATCGATTTGAGCGGCATCCAGTGCGCGCGTGATGCCTGCGGTGCCGACGATACGACCTCGTGCATTGCAGACGGGGCGCTTGGTGGTGAAGCACCAGGCCGCTGTGTGGTCAAAGCGGCCGACGAGTTCGAGGCGTCCCTGCACCGTCTGCCCGGCCAGCACGGCTTCATCGCCTTCACGGAAATGGGCCGCGAGGTGTGCAGGCGAGAGATCATCATCGGTCCTGCCGAGCACTTCCTCCAACTGGTGCATGCCGTAGTTGAGCAGGAAAGTGCGGTTCACCCAGAGGTAACGGCGTTTCGCGTCCTTGATCCAGGCCTGCACATCTGGCAGCGCGTCGAAAAGATCGCGCAGGGCATCGACGGGGGATGTGGCGGCGGCTTGGGCTTTCACAGGCGGGGAAAGTAGCGGGAACGTGTTTCAATGAAACGCTGAATCATTCAGGCATGAAAAAAGCGGAGCCGCATGCCGCAGCTCCGCTTGTGGGTGAAATGAATGCTCCCGATTACTGGCGCACTTCCTTGATGTGCTTGTCAGGCGCGGCGTCGAAGGTGGCCTTGCTGGCGGCATCGGCGAAAGCGACCTGGCGGGTGTAGGTCACGGTTTTGGAAGAATCGGATTTCTTTTTGCTCAGCGGGCACTGACCGGTGACGGCAGCAATAATATTGCTGAGGTAGCCCTTAGGAGCGGCGGTGAACTGGGCTTTGCACTTGTCACAGCAGACGGCGACCGTCTTCGAGTAGGTGCTGGTGATGGCCGGGCTCGCAGGCTTGCCGGAGATGGGGCAGACCGTGTTCAATGGCTCGGCGGCAGGAGACAGGCCAGCCAGCAGGCTGAGCGCGGCAATGAGGGTGAGGATGTGTTTCATGGTGGGCGTGGTGGAATGGGACAACGGACTCGGATACGAATTCATGGATTCTCCGCAACTGAAACTTTTCCGCCTACAGGGGCCTGAGCAGACTTTCTCGTTCCAAGGTGGTTTGCAGACACAGGCGTACCGGACATGCCAGCGATGACAGCCGCAAGGCGGGGATTACCCGCAGAGGGTCACTTCGGCTGGTACTTCGGATAGCGCTGCTGAAGCTGCTGCATCATCTGCTTGGCTTTGGCGGAATCTCCGGCCTTCTCCAGGACCTGGGCGGCTTTGTAGAGCGCGTTGGGGGTGACATCGGGGTCGTCGAAGAACTGGCTTGGCACTGCATACTTGGCAGCACCCTCCTTCCATTTGCTGACGGCAGCGTCCTTCTGGCCTTCAGCGGCGAGCTTGTCGCCCTGCGCGGCGTAAATGTCGCCTTCGAGGATGAGCAGTTCGGCCTGGAGCTTGCCGTCTTTGACCACTTGCAGGGCGTCCTGAGCCACCTTGTCGGCGTCGTCGAAAAGTCCTTTGCCGAGCTGGGCACGGCCTTTGGTCAGCAGCGCACGTGAGCGGGTGGCGCTGTCAGGCTCGGATTTAAGGAAGTTGTCCGTGGCCTGGATGCTGGCGTCGTACTGCTGGTTTTGTAGCTGCGCCATCCCGAGGTAGTTCCACACGACTGGCTCGGTGTTTTCTGGGGTTTGCGGCGTGACGGCGAGTTCGAGGAAGCGGGCGGCGCGTTTGAAATCGTCGCTGCTGTAGAGCTTGAGGCCGAGCCATTTCAAAATGTTCGGCGGCACCTGACCGTCGGGTCTGGACAGCAGATAACTGTCGATGGTCTTGGCAAGGTTGTCCGCGTTCTGGCGGGCGTAGTCGCAGAGGATGATGAGCTGGCTGGATTTTTCGAGGTAGCCTTTGCTGTCGATCTCAATGGAACGGCGCAGGGCAGGAATAGCCTTGTCGTAGATCTTCTGGTCGAAATTACCCCTGCCGATGCCGTAGTAGGCCTGCGCGGCGGCACTGGTGGTGGGGAATTTTTTCAGCAGCGTTTCAAAGGCAGTGACCGTGGCCTTTGCATCCTTCTGCTCCATCGCGATGAAGCCGAGCTGTAGCCAGGAGAGTTCGCAGGCGTCGGATTTGGGGAATTCCTTGGTGACGTATTCAAAGTCGGCCTTCGCTTTGGGCAGGTCACGGGCTTCGCGGTTGGCGAGGCCACGGCGAGCGTAGGCTTTGGGGGTGAACTCGTGCGTGGGATTCTCGGTGATGAAACGGGTGAAGGTGCCGACGGCCTCCTGATGGCGTCCGGCTTCGCCCTGCGCCCAGCCCATGTTAAAGAGCGTGCCCGGGCGGAGCTTTGCAGGAAGTTTGTCGAGGCTGACATCATTGTAGCTCAGCGCCGCCTGTTGGTAGTCGCCTTTGTTGAAATAGAAGTCGGCACGGATCAGGCGTGCCAGCGAAAGAAATTCATGGTCGGCGTGCTTTTGGGCATGACGTGCGATGAAGGCGGTGGAGAACTCACCCAGGTCTTTGTCATTGAGCAGGTAGAAACAGTACAGCTTCCAGTAGCCCGCATCAAAAGCCTCTTCGGTATCGGGATGATACTGCTCAATAAGCAAGTAAACCTCAACAGCGCGGGCGTAGCTCTTGCGCATGCGGTAGGAGTGGCCGACGAGCAGCAGCATCTTGGCGCGGGAGGCTCCCGGCGGCAGAATCTCGGAGTTCTTGTTGTAGTAATCGATGACACCGTCGTAGTCACCCTTGGCATAGAGCGACTGAATGATGCCCACGAGAGAGATGGCGCGGTTTTGCTCGGTTGTTTCAGGCATGCGCAACGCCTTTTCAAACATCACGATGGATTCTTCCGGCTTCTTGAGTTCGGCATACAGCACCGCCGCGCGGATGCTGGCTTCGGCGATGATGGCGCGGTCAGCGCTGGTTTTGACGAGTTCGTCGAAGATCGGCAGTGCTTCGGTTTTTTTGTCTTGGCCGAGGTAGATGCTGCCGAGCGTGAGCAGGGCCGTCTCGCGGAAGTCATTTTGCGTTTTCACTGCGATGACACTGTTCAGAGCGGCAGCCTGCTTGTCCTTTTCCCCAGTCATTCCATAGGCGCGGCTTTTGTGGTAGGCGGCGGCCAGCCGGACTGGAGCGCTCTTGGTTTTGGCCTCGGCAAAAGTGAAGTATTTGGCTGAATCGGCAAACTTGGAGTCATTGAACGTCATCGCACCGAGGCGATAGGCAGCGGAGGGTGCGCCGTCGCTCGCTGGATAGCGGTTCACGACCTCCTCGTAATAGCCTGCCGCCTGCTTCAACTGGTTTTGTTTCATGTAGCACTCACCCACGCGGAAGAGCGCATCTGGCACCTGCCTGCCGCTGGGGTACTGCTGCAGGTACTTCGCATACGACTGGGCGGCCATGGCCCACTCCTGACGGTCATACGCCAGGGTGGCAAAGTCGAACATGTCATCGTCCGGCCCCTTGGTCTTGGGGGGAAGAGCTCGTGACTGGGGATCATCCAGGACAGGCTGCGCCTTGGGCGGCGGGCGCACGGGAATGGCCTTCGGTACAGGGGCGGCGTCATCCACGGGCAGGGCACGCGGAGGTGGCTGCTGCGCTATGGATGATAACGACACCAGGCATAGAAACACTGGCAGCAAACGGGGCGCAGGACTGCGCGACAGGGTAGAAAACTTCGCGGCGGTCATCTCACTTGGGCGTGGCTGCAGGTTGGTCGGCGTCAGGTTTGCGCGTGGCAAAAGCGATGTTCCAGATGCCAGCCTTCTGGCAGGTGTCCAGCACACGGATGACGTGCTGATAATTGACGACTTCATCACCCCGCAGGATCACGGCTTGATCCTTGTAGAGAGAGACGATGTTCTTCAGTTTCACGAGCAGTTCGTCGGTGTTGTATTTCTGGCCGTTCACCAGGATCTCGCCGTCTTTTTTGATGTTGATGATGATCTCGCCGACATTGCGGGACTCCTTCTCCTTGCCCTCGTCGGCGGCAGGCACGCTGACATCCATGACCTGCTCCTCCTTGGCATACTGGAAGGTGACGGCAAAGAAAATGACGAGTAGGAACAGCACGTCCACCAGCGGCGCGAGCTGCATGGGCGAGGGTTCGATAGAGTGCTGTTTGCGGAAGTTCATCGCGGGTGGTGAGCTTCCGGTTTATTGTCCCGCGACGGCACGTGCGGCGCGCTTGTACTGCACCGCGAGCAAGGCCATTAGATGGGTCGTGGCGGCTTCCATTTCGGAGATCAGGCGGTTCACCTTGCCACGAAAGATGGCGTAAAACATGAGGGCAGGAATGCCGATGACAAGGCCCGAGGCCGTACACAGAAGTGCTTCGGACACCCCCTGGGCGAGGCCGAGCTGGTTTGAGCCGCCGACGCCTTTGCCGGAGATTTCATGGAAAGTCGTGATCATGCCCAGGGTCGTGCCGAGCAGGCCGAGCATGGGAGCAATGGCGCCCACGTCTCCCAGGTAAGCGATGCGGGCCAGCAGCAGGCTGGACTGGCGGTTGCCTTCAGCTTCCGTGACTTCCTTGACCTCTTCAAAACTCGCGGTCGGGTTGCGCGTGGCGAAATCGAGCGTCTTCGAAGTGATGCGGGCGATGCACTCATTCCGGCGGTTGCACACCGCCAGCAGCCCCAGGTAGTCCTGCTTGCGGATCAAGGCGTCCGCCGAATTCATGAAGGCATCGCTGACTACTGTGCCCTGCCGGACCGTGAAACCGAACAGCACGATCATGAAGAACGCGATCATCGACAAAATGATCAGCGGGTAGGCCATGACGCCGGTGCGCTTGACGAAGCCGTTGAAAGTCAGTACATCGCCATAAGGATTGTCATCGGCGGCGGCTTTGGTCACGGTGGCAGCAGAAGCGGTAGGCGCAGGCTGCTGGGCCTGGGCGTTGAGGTTCATCGTGAAGACGAGCGCCACCAGAACGGCCAGGGCGAAGAGAAAGTTTCGATGCATGAGGTGGCGACTGTAAACGTGTGCGCCAGCCTTGCAAGGGGCCGGTGGCTGGCTTTCCCGCCCGGTCAGGCCAGCAATTCCCGCACCACCTTGCACTCGTTCACGCCCGTGAGGCGGAAATCGAGCCCGGCATATTTGTATGTGAACTTTTCGTGATCGAAGCCCAGGATTTGCAGAATCGTGGCGTGCAGGTCATGCACATGCACCGGATTGTCCTGCGCGGCGAAGCCAAATTCATCGGTGGAACCATGCGTGTAGCCGCCGCGCACCCCGCCGCCAGCCAGCCACATGGTGAAGCCATAGTGATTGTGGTCACGGCCATGTTGTTTGCCCGAATTGGCCCCCGGCGTTGGCAGTTCGACCGCCGGCGTGCGGCCAAATTCGCCACCCCACATCATGAGGGTGTCATCCCAGAGTCCGCGCTGTTTCAGATCGCTCATGAACGCGGCCATCGCCCCGTCCGTCTGCTGACCGAGCTTCCGATGTTCGAGAATTTCGTCGTGATTGTCCCACGGCTGGCCCGCTCCGGTCCAGAGCTGGATGAAACGCACTCCGCGCTCCAGCAAGCGCCGGGCGATCAGGCACTGACGGCCAAAGGCGTGGTCGCCATACATTTTCCGCATCGACTCCGGCTCCTTCATGATGTCGAAGGCGTCGGTGGCTTCCATCTGCATGCGGTAGGCCAGTTCATAGCTCTGCACACGGGCTTCGAGCTGCTGGTCGCGGTCCTGCTGCACCAGATTGCGCTGGTTCAATTCCTGCAGCAGGTCGAGTTGGCGGCGCTGCTGCTTCAAGTCGAGCGAGCCGTTTTTGATGAACTCCACGAGTTTTTCGACGCGGGTGTCCTCCGTGTTAATGTAGGCCCCTTGGTAGGCGCTCGGCAGGAAGGCCGACTGCCAGTTCTTCGTGCGCCGCGTCGGCATGCCGCCGGGGCACATGGCGATGTAGCCGGGCAGATTGTGATTTTCACTGCCCAGGCCGTAGGTCACCCAGGAACCCATCGTCGGGCGGTTCAGGCGACCTTCGCCGCTGTTCATCAGGCCAAGGGAAGGCTCATGGTTCGGTACATCCGCGTGCATGGAGCGGATCACGCAGAGGTCATCTGCAAAAGCGCCGGTCTTCTCAAAGACCTCGCTCACTTCGAGCCCGCACTCGCCACGCTTGGTGAATTTGAAGGGCGATTTGAAGCCCGCCCCGGTCGGGCGCTCCGTTTTGAGCACGTTTGGCAGCGCCTTGCCGTCGTATTTGTCCAGCATCGGCTTCGGATCGAATGTATCGACGTGGGACGGCCCGCCATTCATGAAGAAATGCACCACCCGCTTGGCCTTCGGCTCAAAATGGGGACGTTTCACCGCCATGGGGTCCAGCGTCGCGGCTGCAGCCTGCTGATTGAACAATGAACCGGCCGCCATCGTGCCAAAGCCCATGCCGACACGTTGCAGCAGCTCGCGGCGTGTCAAAAAAGCATGCTCCAGGTTTGGTGCATGATGGGAAAAAGAGGAATTCATGGGGGTATGAAAGATACGTCTCGGCCAGCAGATGCTTTCGCCTGATTAATAGCACAGGAAAGCGCAAAAAAGGAGCGGAAGCTGCTGATTAAAAATCCTCATTTGTCCGTATCATTAGTACCCCTAATGTCCCAGTATCCACGCCATCTTACTTTGGCCGCCTTTGTCGTCGGCTCGTTCTCACTTTCTGCTGCTCCCGCATGGAAGGATGCTGAGGTCGTTTTGAAGGCCAAATGCTACGAGTGTCACAACCCCAAAAAGACCAAGGGCGACGTCGATTTGCAGCAGTTTGCGGCTGATCCGCAGCTCACGAAGCATTTTGAAGTGTGGCTGAAGGTCAAAGACACGATCGAAAACGGCGACATGCCGCCGCCGAAGGCGCACCAGATGAACGATCAGGAACACACGGCGCTCCTTGGCTGGGTGAATAGTGAACTCGACGCCCTGGCCGCTGCGCAGTCGGGCGATCCCGGGCCGGTGACGATGCGTCGGCTCACCAACGCCGAGTATGACTACACGATCCGCGACCTGACCCGGCACGACTACGGCTTCGCCAAAGAATTCCAGACCGATGGCGGTGGCGGCGAAGGTTTCAGCAACACGGGCGATGTGCTGTTCATGAGTCCGGCGGCGCTCGACAAATACTTCGGAGCCGCCCGCAAGGTGGCCGATCATGCCACGATCATGCCAGGCACGGGCATCGTGTTCAATGCGCAGCGGATCGGCCTGCGCGGATTTGAGCAGGTCAAAGCCCAGGCGCAGCAGGCCTTGTATGTCTGGTACCAGCAGAAGGCGGCACCACATCTGCCCCAGGATGGCGATGACATGCGTGAAGCGGACTACATGGTCGCCTGCTGGAAGCACAAGCATTTCAACACACCGCTCGAACAGCTCGCCAAAGAGAGCGGTTTGAAGCTGCCTTTCCTGCAAAACTGGAACAATCTCGTGAACGCCACGGAGCCGAAATCACGCTTCCTTGATCTCACCCGCGTGGCCTGGCGTGAGCTGCCCGGTCCCGATACCGCGAAACCCGGCCTAGTGCCGCAAGCGGTGGTGGATGGTGCCAAGGCCATTCAAACGCAGCTGCTCTCCTGGAACAATCCGAAGAAGGCAGGCAGCGGCGTGCAGCGCCACCAGCAGGATGCTGACGGCATCCGCCCCTACAACATGAACATCGAGGTGAAGGGCAAGAAGCAGGCCTACCTCTGCATTGGCGATGATGGCGACGGCAACAAAGGTGACATCGCACTCATCACCCGGCTCGATGTGAAAACGACCAAGGGGCACCTGATCTACATGGACTGGCTCAACAAGCAGCTTGATGAAGACCGCAAAGCCCTCGGCGCGACTCCGCCCCCTGCCAATGCCGAAGCACTGAAGCAGCGCATTGCCGAACTTGAGCGTGTGAAGAACGCCTTCGGCAAACACCCGCAAGGGCGCAAGATCGAGCCCGGTGTGCTTGCCATCGCCGCACCGCTCGTGTTCAACCTGCCGCTGCCAGAGAACGTCACCTGGATTCATGCCGAAGCCCGGCTTGACCTGGAAAACCCCGACATCAATGACGGCACGATCCAGTGGGATCTCACGGCAGACAAACCACGGGATGTCACCAAGATCATGCCTGGCATTCTCACTGTCTGGAAAACTCAGACCGAAGCGGCACGCCGCACCATGGGTGATTTCCAGGTGATGAAGCAGGCCTTCCCGGACATGTATGAGCGCCGGCTTGAGGAAGTCGCCAGCAATCTCTACCGCCGCAAGCCCGGCATCACCGTCTATTACTTCAGCGATGATCAACTTGGGCAGCTTCTCGGCCCGAAAGACCGTGATCAACTCGCCGCGATGAAGAAGGACTTTGGCTCCACCGCCGTGCCGAATCTCAATGCGCAGCAGCAGAAGGAGTATGATGGTGCCGTGCTCTGGCATCTGCAATATTTCGCCGGTCGTGCTTGGCGCAGGCCCGTTACCCCAGAAGAAATCCAGAAGCTCGACGCGCTCTACTTTGAGGGTCGCAAAAAGGAGCTCGACCGCGAATCTGCGGCACGTGAGGTCATCGTGCGCGTGCTGGTGTCGCCCTACTTTCTCTTTAAAGCCGAGACACTGCCGGTGGCGAATAACGCCCCTGGTGATGCGAAGCTCAACGCCTTCGAACTCGCCTCCCGCCTCAGCTACTTCCTCTGGGCCTCACAGCCCGACTGGGAACTGCGCAAGACCGCCGATGACGGCAGCCTCTTGAAGCCCGAAGTCCTCGCCGCGCAGACCAAGCGCATGCTGCGTGATCCCAAGGCGAATGCCCTCGCCAGGGAATTCGCCGGGCAGTGGCTCAAGTTCAACGGCTTCGATGAAAAGAGCACAGTCGATGAGAAAAAGTATCCTGAGTTCACCACGGACATCCGCAATGACATGCAGCGCGAGGTTACTGAGTTCTTCACGCATCTGGTGCGCGATGACCGCAACGTCGCCGACATCATGGGTGGCGACTATACCTTTGTGAACGAGCGCCTCGCCAAATTCTACGGCGTGCCCGACGTCACGGGCGGAGACTTTCGCGAGGTCAAAGTCGCGCAGCAGCATCGCGGCGGCCTGCTAGGCATGGGAGCCATCTTGACGAAGACCTCGCGTCCTAATCGCACCAGTCCCGTGCTGCGCGGCGATTATCTCTATCAAGTGGTGCTCGGCTTCAGTTCACCACCGCCGCCACCGAATGTTCCCAAGCTGCCGGACAGCGCCGAAAAGCCCGCCTCTCTGCGCGAGGCGCTGATGCAGCACCGCGCCGACAAGGCCTGCTCCGTCTGCCATGATCGCATCGACCCGCTCGGCTTCGCCCTCGAAAGCTTCGACCCCATTGGCCGCTTCCGCTTGGCGGATGAAACCGGCGGTAAGATCGACGACACGGGCGAACTCAAGGACGGCACCAAGTTCCAAGGCCTCTCCGGTCTGCGTGATTACCTGAAAAAGAACGAAGCCAACTTCACCGCGCAGTTCTGCCGCAAGCTCCTCGGCTACGCGCTGGGTCGTCAGACGATGCCCAGCGACAAAGCGCTGCTCACGCACATGCAGACCGCCCTCAAGCAGAACAACGGCAAGTTTTCTGCGGCTGTGCTCGATGTCGTGAACAGCCGCCAGTTTCTCCATCGCCGCAGTGAGCCCGCCATGGCTGCTGTGAATACTCCGCCTCCGGCCAAATAAGCGGCGCAGATTAGTCGAGTGGATGTTTCTCCATGATGGCCTGTCGTTGAAGCAGGTTGAGATCGCTGTTGAACTGCAGCAGCCATGCCGTGGTGCGCCCGATTTCGGTGATTCCGAGAATGCGTGCTCCCGCGCGAATGAAGTGAGCCTGCCAAGCGTCTTTTCTTGGATCGAACAGTCGAACCGGGAGATTGGTGTCTGGGTCGAGGCCGAAGAGGTTGGTGCCTTTGTGCAGATTGCAGCTCATGCAGGCAAGGGCGAGATTCTCTTCAATGGTCTGCCCGCGATGCTGTTTGGCGACGATATGCTCGATATGAAACGGCGCGTCGATTTCGTCCTCCATGCTGAGACGGCAATATTCACAGCGGCGTCCAGCCCGTTCCCGCACCTGCTCTCACAACTGCGCGTTCAAGATCAGGCCGCCTTGAAGTTCTGGAGAAACACCCCCGCCTTCAGGCGCAGGATGGACATCAGCTTTCCAGCATAAATCAAGCCTTCATACTCGCTGCGCTCGCCAGGGGTCAGCAGGTCTTCATTGGCCTTGTCCGCCAGTTCTTCCATGCGGCTGAGCTTCTCCGCATTCGGGGGCATGTTGACCAGCCGACGCTCACCTTCGATCGTGAAGATCGGTGCGGAGGGGTCAAGCGCCTGCTCCAGTTCAGAGAACACGTTCATAATCACACTTACCATGCAGGCGAAAAATCGCAAGAGAGGGATGTTTCGCTCCATTCTTGGCCGCTTGTGAGCTTGCCTTGCGGAGGCTGCATAATTGTTCCATCTCAGAACGTATTATAAGCCCCCCCCCAATATGAACCTTTCCCGTCGCAAATTTCTCCGTGGCACTGGCGTCGCCCTTGGCCTGCCATGGTTTGAATCCATCAGCTCCTTCGGAGCCGAAGCGGTCAAGAACAACACCGCGCCGCGCCGGCTCGCCGTGTGCTTCACCGGCAACGGTGTCAATCCGCACCACTGGGGTGCCACGCAGGGCCCTGCAGGCATGGAGTTCATGAAATCGCTCTCGCCGTTGGAGCCGCTGAAGAAGCATGTGAGCGTGTTCAAGGGCCTGTGGAATCCGACCACCGTGGAAGGTGAAGGCGGTCACTACCCAAAGATGAACGTGCTCTGCGGCCTCAAGGTGAAGAAGACCACCACGGATGTGGAAGTCGGCACCACGATGGATCAGCTCGTCGCGGCACAAACGGGCAAATTCACACCGATGCCGAGCGTCGTGCTCGGCACCGAGCGTCCGAATTACAGCACGGATTCCGGCTTCACCTCGATCTACTCCGCCTACATTTCCTGGAGCACGCCGACCACTCCGGCACCGAAGGAAATCTTCCCACAGCAGGCATTCGATCAGCTCTTTGACGACGGCAGCAGGCGCAAGCGTGACAAGAGCATCCTCGACCTCGTGCTCGATGACGCCGGTGCGCTGAAGCCCAAGCTCAGCCAGCGTGACAAGCAGAAGCTCGACGAATACATCACCTCCGTGCGTGAGATCGAGCAGCGTGTCGAACTCGCGGAAAAAATCAGCCAGGCTGAAACCAAAGGTGCTGGCTGGCAGCCCACCGTGAAGGTGCCCACCATGGCGCGCCCCGGTGCCGGCATCCCCACCAGCGCGGAAGATCATCTGCGCATCATGTTCGACATCATGCTCCTCGCCTTCCAGATGGACCGCACGCGCGTGGCCACGTTCATGATGAACAACGACCTCTCCAACATGCGCTTCCCCAGCCTGGATGGCATCAGCGGCGGCATTCATGAACTGTCCCATCACGCGAACGACGAGCACCGCCTCGACATGTACCAGCGGGTGAACCAGCACCAAGTGAAGCTCTGGGGCGAGTTCCTCGGCAAAATGCAGGCCACCAATGAAGGCGAACGCACCCTGCTCGAAAACAGCATGATCATGCTCACCAGCAGCCTCTTTGATGGCAACGCGCACGACTCCCGCCAACTCCCCGTCGTCCTTGCTGGCGGCGGCGGTGGCACCATCCAAGGCGGCCGCCTTCACGACCACAGCGCCGATCCGAATCGCAAAATGTGCCGCCTCCACATCGCCCTCATGGACCGCATGGGCCTCCATGTGGGTCACTTTGGTGATGCGGAAAACGCGCTGGCGATTTGAGTTAAATAAAATTCCCCAACCCGTGCGTCGTTTGCCAAACTGACCACGGATGCCTCCCACCGAAGCCACTCTTACCCGACTCCACGCCGATTACGCCGTCAGTGCGTACCGGTTTGCGTGGTCGGTGACGAAGGATGAATCTCTGGCGCAGGAAGTGGTGCAGGAAGTGTTTCTCAAGCTAGCCCGGGACGCTGCGGTGATCACCACCGCGCAGTCCGAGCGCGCCGTCATCTTCACCCTGACTCGCAACCTCGCGTTGGATGCCCTGCGTCGTCGTTCCACCCGTGAAGATGCGTTGGAGAGATTCGCAGATGAATCACCCGGCTGGTTTCTGCCCGCCGCTGATGCCGAGGCCGAGGAAACACGCGCTCAAATCACTGCCGCGCTCGCAGGCCTGCCTGAGGAGCAGCGCAGCGTCATCCACCTGCATGTGTGGGAGGAGCTCAGCTTTCGAGAAATCGGTGAGCTGCTCAGCCTGCCCACGCAGACCGTCGCCAGCCGGTACCGCTATGGCTTGGAAAAACTGCGCGCTCAAAAACACACTCTGGTATGAACAAAGACATCGAAACCACTCTTCGCGATCAACGCTGGCGTGATCCGCCGCCCGCATTTCTTGCGCGTGTTCTTGGCGAGGCACTTGAAGCATCGCGACAGCGTTTTGGAGTGCTCCAGTCCTCTGGAGCTTTTCGCGAGCCGGAGAACCCTCGAAAGCACCGAAGGACCAGCGCACTCCAGGACGCTGCCGCGCCAGCTCGAACGTCGCGTCTGCTCGCACTGTTCGCCTTCATCCCATGCCCGCTCCGCCTGCCACTCGCAGCCTGCTGGCTGCTGGCATTATTCTTCCGTGTGACCACTCCCGAGGCCATTCCGCAGTCCACGCTCGACAGCTACGCCAAACTGCCACCGATGACGCCTGCGCAACTCCTTGCCAATCGCCAGCAAATCGAACGTCTCGCCGATGAACTCCTCCACCCCCAGCACGATGGTGTCATCCCGCCTCTCTAGTGTGCGCATCGCCCGCTGGCTCAAAAGGCTCGTGTGGAATCGCCGCACGGGCTGGACACTCGTCTGCCTCATTTCCTTGCTCACGCTCTACTACCAATGGGAGAACAGGCGCAGCGCACGCGAATTGAAAGCCGCCCATCACCGCATGGTTGAGCGCATTGGCACTGATGACTGGATCACATTTGCGGCACCGGGCGTGCCGGATGAACAAAACCTCTTCGCGCTGCCCATCGTTGAACAGTGGCTGCATCGTGATGGGAAGCAGATTCGCTACATCATTCCAAAAAACGTTTTTTTGCCACCTGGCTTTGTGAAGCCGGAGATCATCGAATACGGCTCGGACAAAACTTCACACATCGACTTCAGCGCCTGGGCCGCGGCCCGTGATTTGAAAGGAGAAAAGCCCGCCATCGTCATGAACCGCGAGCTCGGTGACGGCAACGGCTTGCTGCCCCAGCTCGCCGCAGGTCTTTCAAGACCGTTCTCTGCATGGAAACCAGCGCAACGCGAGGAATACGCCGCCGCCGGGGCCAATCCTTACGCAGCGATCCAGCCAAATGTGGGCAATGTGAATGACACCATGCGGGATCTCGGTCTTCATCTGCGAGTGGCTGCAGCAGCGGGCGATGTGGAGAAAACACGTAGCACTGCGCTCATTCTGCTGCGGCTGTTTCCAGAGGCCGCCACTTCGTATCACTGGCTTGTCGGCTCACTGGTCAGTGTTGCCGCACACGATCTCGCCTTTTATGCGCTTCAGGACGCTCTTAGCCGCCCGGCTTGGGACGAGGGCGGCTTGCGAATGCTGCAGTTGCAGCTCGGCAAGATCAACGATCTTGAGGTCATGGAGCGCGGCTGGAGCATGGATATCCTCACGGGGTTTGCAGCGGGCATCCATATCCGTGAAAGCTGTCGCAAAGAGGGCTCTGCCACCAAAGAGCTCCTTTTTGTAAATGTAGACTCCTGGGGCACTCGTGCGACGCGGCTCGCTTACATTTATGGACCCACCGGCTGGCACGATGCGAACACCGCCTTCTATGTGGAGACCTACCTCGACATGCTAGGGCCAAAAGGCGAGTCTGCATGGATGGACGGCAGAGCGCGTGGCGAAGCGCTCAAAAAGCGGCGTGATGAGGAATACCGCCACCTCGACTGGAACATGCGGCGCAAGCTCGGTGCGTTTTCTCTGCCCAATGTGGGCAATCTCTTCAATGCCGCCGCCGAGGCACTTTTTTACCGTCGCTGCCTCATCACCGCCTGCTCTTTGGAGAAGTATCGCTTGAAGCATGGAGTCTTCCCATCCTCGCTCGAGGCGGTGAAAGACGACCTCAAACCCTTTCCCGTAAACGATCCTGCCCGTCCAACGCAGATGCCCGGCTATCGCCTCGAAAAGGACGGCTACCTGCTCTGGTCCGCTGGGCCTGACGCGCAGGACGACGGCGGAGCAAAAGACAAAGACTTTCTCTGGCGCATGAAACGCGAGCCCTGAGCCTCACTCCTTCGTGATCGTCTCGTCGAGATTAAGCAGCACGCGGGCGACAAGCGTATGCGAGTCGATCTCACCGGCTTTGGGTTGGTGGCGTTTGAGCATGTCCAGCAGGACGATGGATTCTTTGGCGGTCGGCTGGCGGCCAGTGCAGAGCTGGAAGCCGTAGGCGATGTGGGAGGCATCATCGCTGCCGCCTTCTTTCCACATGCGTTCGCCCAGAGCTTTGGAGGCTGCCATGCTCATCGTTTCGTTCAGCGTCATCAGAGCCTGCAGTGGCGTGTTGCTCTTGGAGCGGCGGATGCAGGCGCTTTCACCATTGGGCACGTCAAAGGTGCTCAAAAACGGATACGGTGTGCTGCGGCGGCGGAAGACATAGACGCTGCGGCGGAATTGGTTCTCATCCTCATCGACCTTCCATGGAAAGGGCGCGTAGCTCGCGGGCTTCTCAAAGAGATACGCGGGTGCGGGCGGCATCACGGGACGTCCGCCGATGGCAGGATTGAGCAGTCCGCTCGCAGCGAGCTGGATGTCGCGCACGACTTCGCCTTCCACGCGGAAGCGCGGGCCACGGGCGAGCAGGCGGTTGTAGGGATCGCGCTCCAGAAGCGCGGGCGTGACGTTGCTGGACTGCTGATAAGTCTCGCTGCTGGTGATGAGGCGCAGCAGATGCTTCGTGCTCCAGCCATGCTCCATGAAATCGACCGCAAGCCAGTCGAGCAGCGCAGGATGGCTGGGTGGCGAGCCCTGCGTGCCGAAATCCTCGGCGGTTTCGACCAGTCCAATGCCGAAGCAGGCCTGCCACACCCGGTTCACATAAGCGCGGGCGGCGGTGGGCGATTTTTTGTCCACCAGCCACTTGGCAAAGGTGAGGCGCGAGCCATCGGCATTCTTCGGCAGCGGATTCAGCACCGCAGGCACACCAGCGCTCACGCGGTTGTCAGGCTTGAGGAAATCACCACGCTTCAGCACCGAGGTCATGCGCGGTTCAGCGCGCGGGTCCAGCGTCAGGGTGGTGGTGCCTTCAGGATGCTGCTTCCAGAGCGATTCAATTTCATCGTTCACCGGCTGCCATTCGGCCACGGTGGTGCGGAAGGCGCTGAACTCGGCTTTCTTACCATAGAGCGGATCAGCCGCCGCATTCAGCGCATCGGTGACGCTGATGCGATAACGTCCAAGGTTCATCGTCTGCAAATCATCGCTGTTCCAGCCGCCATGCTTCATGCTCAAGGTCACGCTTAGTTCGCTGTCAGGTTTGAGTTCGACGGGGTTCTCCAAAACAAAGACGGCATTGCGCGGCACATTGCGGCGGCCGGGTCCGGCGTTGATGCCCCAGGCGGTGTCGGCTTTGCCATCAATCGCATACGCGATGGGACCGGTGACGCGCTTGTCCTTGGTGAGGTCTTGATCGCGGGCAAAGGGGGCGAGCGGTGTGTTTTCCGGCTCGCCATAGTCCGCAGTGGCTTTGACAAACTTCAGCTTCGTCATCTTGCCGTCGATCTTCATCTCGGCTTGGAATTCCGTGAGCGCCGCCGTGCCCTTTTGCGAGCGGCCAGGGCCGTAAGCGGGCAGGTTGGGGTCGTTCATCAGCTCCAGCCGGAAGGCGCTGATGGTCTGTAGTGCAACCGTCCCGGTTGCACTCTGCAAGCCGGAGGCTTGCCCTACGGCCTTCACCGCAAATTTCACTTCGCCCTTCGTTGGGGCGTAGCCTTGGGCGAGGATGCTGCCATCGGGCTGGCGCAGGGCTTTTTCGCCGCCGGAGGGATCGTCTTCAAAGGCCAGCGTGTGCCACTGCGGCTGCGCGGCTTGGACAGCGGCCACCCACTTTTTCATGCCTTGCTGCCAGTCGGGATGGTCGTGTTTAAGCTTGGCTTCGAACTCGGCGATGCGTGTGAGCAGTTGCGTGCGCTGCATCTGCTCGCTGGCAGTATATACCACGCGCCAGGGCTCGTTGTCGTTGTTCAGGTAGGCAAACATGCGGTAGTACTCCTCCTGGGAGATGGGGTCGTACTTGTGGTTGTGGCACTGCGTGCAGCCGATGGTGAGTCCGAGAACGCTTTTGCCGATGACATCCATGCGGTCGAACATCGACTCCATGCGGAACTGCTCGGGGTCCACTCCGCCTTCCTCATTCACCATGGTGTTGCGCAGGAATCCGGTGGCGACGATTTGATCCTGCGTGGCCTTGGGCAGTTGGTCGCCGGCAAGTTGCTGAATGATGAACTGATCATACGGCAGATCGCGGTTGTAGGCGCTGATGACCCAGTCGCGATAGAACCAGATGAAGCGCATCGGGTCCTTTTCGTAGCCGTTGCTGTCTGCATAGTGGGCCGCATCCAACCAGTGCCGCGCCCAGCGCTCGCCGAAGTGCTGGCTGGCTAGCAGCGTGGAGGTCAGTTGCTGAATGCTCGCGGCCGGATCGCTTTTGTAGGCCGTGGCAAAGGCGGCGATTTCCTGCGGCGTCGGTGGTAGGCCGGTGAGATCAAGATGAATGCGGCGCACCAGTGTCTCTGGCGCGGCGGGTGCTGAGGGCTGCAGTCCTTCCTTGGCCAGGCGCTCGCGGATGAAGGCATCTATCGGATGCTTGGCAATCGTGGGCACTTTGGGGCGCACGGGCGGCTTGAAGGCCCAGTGGTCGGTTTTTTTGTCGATGTTCACGCTGGCGCTGTCAGGCCAGACAGCACCGGCGTCGATCCACGCTTTTAGTTTGGCGATTTCATCCGCGCTTAGCGGATCGCCTTTGCGCGGCATGCGCATTTTGGGGTTTGTGCCCCGCACGGCGTGCAGCAGGCGGCTGTCATCGGCTTTGCCGGGTACAATTGCGGCACCAAAGTCACCGCCTTTGAGCGCGCTCGGTTTGTGATCGAGCCGGAAGGCTGCTTCCTGCTTGTGTGAGCCATGGCACTGATAGCAGTGCTTGCTGAAGATGGGCTGGATGTCCTGAACGAAATCGACCGCCGCAGTGGCAGGTGCGGCGAACAGCAGCAGGAGAAGGGCAGAGGAACTTTTCACGCGAGGAATACGCACATCCTGCATGCGAAATCAGCGCCTGCCGCATGGAGAATGCTGTCGCGTTCAGTGGACTTTGGCGTCGCCCACCCCAGGAGCTGGCGTTGGCTTTGCAGGAGCCGGTGGGGCGGCCTTCGAGATGTCTGCCGTGGTGATGGGAGTTGCCATGGAGGTTGGCTTGTCGCTGCTCACGGCGGTGGACACTTCCACGCGGGGAAGGGATTTCTGAATGATGGGCCAGAGAAAAACCCCGATCACCGCAAGAGCAGCCAGGTTTAAAACCACAGCGGCCAAGACGCGGCTGCGGGAGGTTTTCTTCGGTGCGGCAGCCGGGGGGCTGGTGACAGCGGCAGGTGCTGGCACAGATTTCGGCTGGATGGGCTTGGGCTTCGGCGCATTTGCAGCAGCCGCTACCGGCGCAGCAGGAGACACTGCTGCCTTAGTGGAGTGGTCTGGGCACCAGGAGCCATGGCGGGTGCCTGCTGCGGCATGTAGATGAAACCGGTGTGCATGCTGAGCATGAGCGTATCCAGTGCCTGGGCCACAGACTGCGGACGCTGCTGCGGTGCCAGGTTCAGCAGCCAGGCCAGCCAGTCGCGCAGCGGCAGGTCCAGATCTGGCCGCATGTGGCTCAGCACATGGCCCGCGTTGAAGGCCTGCCAGTCCCGCATGACCTCCTCCACCGTGGTGCCTTGAGCCGGGGCGGTGTTGGTGGCGAGGCAGAACAAGCTGCCTGCTGCGGTGAAGAGGTCGCTCTGCGTCGTCGGCTGACCACCTGCATGCAACTCCGGCGCGCGAAACCACAGCGTCTCCGGCGGATGTGCCTGCCGTGCCAGCGAAAGCGCCCAGTCCTGCACCTGGAGAAACAAGCCACCGCCGGGGTGATCGGCGATGATGAGATTGCTCGGCTTCGGGTCGCCATGCGGCTGGCGTAGGTGCTCACCCACAAGCAGGGCGTGCATGAGCTGCACCGCCAGCGCGCGCAGATCGGCGGGCGTGGGCTGGCGCTGGGCGGCAAAGGCCCGTGCGTTCATTCCGGGCATGAATTCGGACACGATAGCAAACTCGTCCTCCGAGGGCAGCAGTGTGATGAGCCCCGCAATCTGCGGATGGCGCATCTGCATGAGTGAGGGAGCCAGCAGTTGCAGGCGCTCACGATCCAGCGGGTGGACCGTTTCGTGGTCATGCAGCAGGGCTTTGATGAGCACCTTGCGTCCGGTCGCCGTTTCTAGTCCTCGATACACTTTGGCAGAGGGTCCGGCGGCGATGATTTTTTCGGGCTGAAACTGGTCGCGGTACATTTTAGCGACGATTTCTACCAGCATGGCAAAAAATGGGGGGCCAATGCAAGACAAGATTGGTGTACTTGCACGCCGCCGCATCTGCCCCACAGTCGCGCCATGATGAAACTTGGACTGATTGGCTGTGGAAAAATGGGCGGCGCGCTGCTGCGCGGGGTGGAGCAGGCGCTTGGCAAAGCCAGCCTGAATGTGGCGCTCAGCGATGTGATGCCCGAGGCGGTTAGCTCCCTGCAGAAATGCCTTGCCTGCAAATCCATCACCGGCACACCGGTGGAAGTGGCGGAGGCTTCAGAGGTGATCATTCTCGCCGTGAAACCGGGCGACATGAAGCCGCTGTGCGAAGCGCTCGCGCAGGTCAAAGGCTCCCGGCTCTACCTCAGCATCGCCGCCGGGATCTCATTGGCCCATCTCGAAAGCTGGCTCGGTGGGAAACAGCGCGTCATTCGCAGCATGCCGAATACGCCAGCGCTCGTTGGAAAAGGAGCCGCTGCCTTTGCACGCGGCAGCCAAGCGTCCACGAAAGATGCCGCACTCGCGGAGAAAATTCTTGGTGCCGTCGGCACGGCGGATGAAGTCGCGGAAAAGTTGCTCGATGCCGTCACCGGTCTCTCCGGCAGCGGTCCGGCCTATGTTTACACCGTGATCGAAGCCCTCGCCGACGGTGGCGTGCTCATGGGCCTGCCGCGGGCTGCGGCCCTGCGCCTCGCGGCACAGACCGTCGCCGGTGCGGCGGAAATGGTGCTCACCAGCGGCAAACACCCTGCGTCTTTGCGCGATGAAGTGACCAGCCCCGGCGGCACGACGATCGCCGGACTCGAAAAACTGGAGCAGCATGGCCTACGCAACGCGATGATCCAGGCCGTGCGCGCAGCTACGGAAAAGAGCAAGGCGCTGGGAGCGTGAAGCTAGGAGGATAGGCCTCTGGCCTGAGGCGTCCCGCCTTCAGCTTCCAGATCAAGGCGAGACGCCCCGATCCACTGACAGGCCGGAGGACTATCCTCCATCCTTTAAGATCAAAACGCTGGCTTGAAGTAACCCAGGTAGGCGAGCGCGGCACCCGTGATGGCGGCGATGAGCACGACCAGCGGCGTGGCGATCACGCGGCGCTTGGCCAGCACCGGCAGGAAGCCCAGCACTAGCCAGAGGCCGATCTTGATCCAGGCCCACACCGGCATCGTGCCCATGATGCCCAGCTTTGCCAGCATGCCGAAGCCGGAGACGATGCTGATGAGAAGACCGAAGCCGTGCCACATCATGGCCTTCTTGGCACCTTCGCTGGAAAGCATTCCGCCAATGCCGATGAAAACAAGGATCAAGCCGATGAGATGCAGGAAATGATAGAACTGGAGAGACATGGCGGAGTCTGTGGCCCAAAGAATCGACTCACACAAGTGCCGCGATGTTTAGATTTTGTCAGCGGTGAACCGAGGTATCTACAAAAGACACTGAAAATCAGTGAGCTGCGTCTCTGGCCCTGGGTCATTTTGTGGTCCAATTTTCGGTGCGCGATCTCAAACGCTGCCACTGAGAATCGCAATCGCGGCTTGCCAGCATTCGTCATGCGGTCACCTTGGCGTCCATGAACGCGACGAACGATCCGCTGTGGCTCAAGCTCCAGGTATTTACCTTCGACCATGAGGATGCGCTGACCTTCACCCAACGTCTTGCACGAGAAAACAACTGGTCGGCCGAATTTGCGCAACGTGTGGTGGATGAATATCGCCGGTTCCTGTTTCTGGCTCTTCGTGCCGGGCACCCGGTCACTCCCTCGGATGAAGTCGATCAGGCCTGGCACCTGCACCTCGTTTACACTCGGTCCTATTGGCAGGAGCTCTGCCAGGACATCCTCGGGCGCCCTTTACATCATGGGCCAACCCGTGGTGGCACAGCGGAAGATGACCGCTTCGAACGCCAGTACGCCGAGACCAAGGTCAGCTACGCCCGATGGTTTGGCCGCGAGCCTCCCGCCGACATCTGGCCGCCTTCGAAAGTTCGTTTTGCACCCCAGGTGCGATTCGCGCGCGTGAACGTGGCGGCGTATTGGATGCTGCCCAAACCGCGCGTCCGTCGTCTGGCCGCCGCATGCTTTCTCGCGTTACTCTCGCTGACGACTCTGGCTGCATGCGCCACCAAGCTCGAGCACATAAGTTTCGGAAATGTCCTACCCCTCCTGTTTCTGCTGCTCGTCATCGGTCTCGCGATCCGGGCTGCGCGTCGAGGTGGAGGCAAAAGCGGAGATGGTGGAGGCTGTAGCACGGGATGTGGCGGTGACTCCAACCATTCCAGCCACCACGACAGCTCCTCCGGCTGCTCCAGCCACAGCGACGGTTCCTCTGGGTGCAGTTCCTCCGGCTGTGGCGGAGGCGGTTGTGGCGGAGGGGGAGACTGATTGATTCAAAAGCGGCCTCTATATCCTCTCAGAAAAAAAGCGGCCCGCTGGGTGCGGGCCGCCTCGTAAACGTTGCTTTGGAGCGAATTAACCTTCCTCGGCTGCCTTCGCGCCAGCCAGCTTGGCGGCGCGCTCGGCGAGTTCGATGTGGAACTGCTCCGGCGTCGGGGCCTCACCTGTGGTGCGGGTGCGGGCGAACCAGTCGGCGAAGATTTCGCCGTCTTTGCGTTCCGCTTTGAAGGCTTCCAGGAAGCCGCGAACCTTGGCAGGGACTTCTTCACCGAGGACGGTTTTGAATTCCAGGCCGGCGAGGCGGTTGCCGCGGATGCTGCCACCCACGAACATGGCGTACTTGTTTGGCGAACGGCCCACGAAGCCGAAGTCGGCATTGTAAGGGCGGCCGCAGCCGTTCGGGCAGCCGGTCATGCGGAAGAGGATCGGCTCGTTTTCGAGACCCAGTTCGCGCAGGGATTCGTCGATCTTGTCCATGAAGCCGGGCAGGACGCGCTCGGATTCGCTCAGTGCCAGGCCGCAGGTCGGCAGGGCCACACACGCATGGGCGACCTTGCGGGCGCGGGTCATGCCGTCGGCGTGGACGACGCCGTGCTTGGCGAGGATGGCATCGACGGCGTCTTTTTGGTCAGGCGCGACGTCGGCAATGATCATGTTCGTGTTCGGTGTCACGATGAGCGGCAGGTCGAGCTCTTTGCAGAGCTCCACGAAGGCGCTGCGGTAGTGCGGGCCGTTTTCACGGTCCACAATGCGGCCCATGCTGACGTGGACGGCGCAGTAGAGCTTGCCATCGCCCTGCTCATACCAGCCGAGCTTGTCTTCGACGCTGTCAAAGTGGAGTTCCTTGGGCGGGAAAGTCTCGATGCCGGGCAGGCGGCGCACGACTTCGGCGCGGAAGCCGTCCAGGCCCATGGTCTGCACGGTGTACTTGAGACGAGCGTTTTTGCGCTCGGTGCGGTTGCCGTGGTCACGCTGGGTGGTGACGATGGCTTCGATGGCATCGACGACGTTCGCACGCTTCGCATAGAGCAGTGGCTGGCCGAGGAAGGGGCGGGTGGTGAGCTGGCCGTGGCTCATGCCAAAGCCGCCGCCAACGGTGATGGTGTAGCCTTCGACTGCACCGTCCACCACATGCGGCACGAGGCCGACGTCCTGGGAGTAGATGTCCGCGTCGTTGCAGGGCTGGATGGCCACGCCGATCTTGAATTTACGCGGCAGATAGACTTTGCCGTAGATGGGATCGTCGCCTTCGGGGGCTTGCGTGGCTTCACGGACGGCAGGATTTACCTCCGGGTCGTGAGTCCATTCGGGTTCCAGCTTTTCGCCATCGAGCCAGATGTCGGCATAGGCCTGGCTGCGCCACAGGAAGCGCTGGCTAATTTCCTCCGTAAGTGTCTGAGTATCAGCATGCACGGCATCCTTGATCGGTGCCGCTGGGCCCATGGTGTTGCGCACCACGTCGCCGCAGGCACCCATGGTGCTGAGGCCGCTGTGGCAGACATTGGAAATGACTTCTTTCAGGCCGCCTTTGAGCACGCCGTGGAGCTGGATGCCCTGGCGGTTGGTCAGGCGCATGTTGCCGAAAGCCTTCTCGCAAAGGTCGTCATGGATGAGCCATTGCTTCGCGGTGATGCGGCCGCCGGGCATCTTGCTGCGGATCATGAAGCTCCAGGCTTTGTCGAGCTTGGCCTTGGTGCGTTCAGCGCGGACATCGCGGTCATCCTGCTGGTAGGAGCCGTGGTGTTTGAGCAGGATATTGGAGTCCTCCGGGATGTTCGGGGTGCTGGTATCAGCGAACTGCTCGGCCAGATGGCCACGGAGGCCGGCTGAGGCGAGTTTGATGTCTTCGACGGAGGCTTTGCTCATAAAGGTTGGATTTGGGGGGCTTCCAGTGTCGGCTAGGATACCTTGAATGCAAGTGGTTGAGGCCATGGCGGCATTCTGAAAATCATCCAAGGGATACGTGACAAATGGGCAGGAAAGGGATTACAATCTGTTTGGCATGAGCAGGCACCCCACTCGCACTCTTCAAGTGACAGCCGCCGTGCTGTCGCTGCTGAGCGGCTGTGTCAAAAAGAGCGAGTACGATGTCCTGCAGATCGAGAATCAGACTCTACAGAAGCGTGTGGATCAGACCAACCATCTGCTGGTGCAATCACAAGCAGATTTGTCCATGCTACAGGTACAGATGCAGCAATTTCTAGGGGTACAGACCTATTTGCAAAAGACTCAGGTAGAGCTGAAGCAGTCGCAGGATGAGTTCAACTCGTTGAAAACCCAGTATGACCACTTCCGCACCCAGCGCCGCAGCGCCATGGTGGGCAAGAAGTTTCCCCTGCTGAGTCTGGATGATGGCAAGGTGCTGCGCCAAGCGGAGATTACCGCTGTCAGCGCGGAGTATCTGTCGATCCGACACGCCGATGGACTGGTCAAAGTCGCTCTGGCGAAAACCACGCCGGATCTACGCTGGGAGGCTTGCTATGATCCCATGGAGACCAAGGAGAAGAAGCGGGAGAAGGAGGCCCAACCGGTGCGTCAGCAAGGCAGTCTGCCTCCAGCCCCAATCGCAGCCAGCCCTACCCGCAATGCAGTGGATGTGCTGCGCGCCCAACTGGCCGCCCAACGCCAGAGCTTAAACACTGAGTATCAGGCGCTTGCCGCCAAAAATCCCGCTGCCCTGCGTGGGGCGCAGTGGGACTCCTCCCAGCCTGAGACCAGTCCGCTGATCACCACGCTCTCCGGGAGCCGAGCCGTGCTGGGTCTCAGTCGGCTGCAATCCCAGCGCAGCGCCATTCTCGCCACCCTACAGCAGCTGCGCGATCTCGACCCGTCCGCACGCTAAACGGCTGGAATTCGCAAAATAAGCTAGGCAAATCGCAGGTTTGATCGTTCCATGTCGCTTTTAACCATGAAATCTAGCCTCTTCTTTGCCCTTATCCTGACCGCAACCACCGCTTCTGCCGTCGATTTCAAAACGCAGATCGCCCCGATCTTCCGCAACAAATGCTACGCCTGCCACAGCGTCACGAAGAAAGTCAAAGGCAAGCTGGCGCTGGATGATGACAAGCTGCCCGAGCAAATCGGTGCCGGGAAAAACATCATTCCCGGTCAGGGAGCGAAGAGCACCATGTACGTGAACTGCACCCTGCCGAATGATGACGCCGATGTGATGCCCCCTGAAGGCAAGAACAAGCTCACCGATGCGGAACTGGCAACCTTCAAAGCCTGGATCGATGAAGGTGCCAGCCTCACCGGCGGTGGCGCAGCACCCGCACCGGCTCCCGCAGCCATGCCTGCCGCTGCTGGCGGAGTCATGAAATGGACCAACACCGAAGGCAAAACCATCGAAGCTGAATTCATGGGACTGCAAGGTGACGGCGTGCTGCTCAAGATTCCCTCCACTGGCGTCACGCACATCCTGCCACTGAGCAAACTTTCCGCCGAAAGCCAAGCCCAGGCGAAAGCAGCCACGAAGTAAGGTCTCGAGCGCTCCAGGCAGTAAGCCGCCGGACTTTCAACCGGTGGTGTTGCTTTGCTTAGCGCAAATCGAACACCGTCTCAGCCACCCGCTGACCATTGATCTGCAGCTCAACGCGGTGCCTGCCTGCGTAGTGTTTGCGGGTGGTGAAATCGCGCACGACCTGTGATTTGACGAGTTCGATTTCAGCGTGTGGGGGCAGGTCGAGCTCGGTCCACTTGAAGACTTTCTCCGCGCTGCCTCCGCTGGCTTTGATGTAATGCACCACATAGTCGATGGCGAGGCGCTGCGAACGGCTGGAGGTGGAAGTGAGCGAGGCAGTCAGCGTCAGGCGCTGTCCGAGTTCCAAACGGGAGGGGGAAGCGACCAGCTTTGCCGTGACCTCCGCTTTCTTGCCGAAGCCAAAGAGTTTCAGCGCACGCGGATGTCCGCGCTTAATCAGCGTGCGGCAGGCGTGCTTGGCGATCCAGCGCAGGTGCTCGCGTTCAAGATCCCAGGCTTCGAGTCGCTGCAAAACATAGTCGTGATGATCCTTCGTGATGTCGTTGAGATGATTGGCCACCGAACGGCGCACAAACAGGGAGTCATCGTCCTTCAGCGCATCCAGTATCTTCGCCGTGGGTGCCGGGTCGCGCACCAGCGCCTGCAAACGCATGCCCCAGGGCAGGCGTGGCCGTGATCCCTCGCTGGCGAGGCGGCGCACCTTCTCATCGGGATCCGCCGTCCATTCATGCAGCTTCTGCAAAGCACGTTTTTGATCCGACACGATAAACGGCCGCACTGCAAACTCCGCCGAGCCAAACACCGTGAAAAACCGCAGCGCCTCCATCGAGAAATCGAAATCGTGCAGTCCGAAGGTGGCCACGAAATCGCCCAGGAAGATGGTGACGAACTCGTGCCCGATGCGCGGCGCGAGTTTTTGCAGAGTACGGACTTTCTGCTGGTATGTGCCTGGCAGCGCGGCATCCACAGCCACCGCACACTGATGCACGCGCTCCATGAGGCTGCGGGCTTCGAGACCATCGAGCACGGACTGCATGAAATCATCGGCACGAAACTTCGGCGCGATGCTGGTGAGTTCCTGGGCGATCGCCCGATAGCGGGCGGCATCAAACCAGTCTTTGAGCTGTGGCGGGGAGTCAGATTCTGCGGGCATGATCAACGAGATTTCACGGTAAGCGCTTGATGCGGATGTCTTTGAAGTAGAAAACGCTCCCCGGATCATGCGCCTGCAGGGCGATGCCGCCGCCCTGCGGATCGATCAAGCGTCCGGCACGTTCGGGCGGGCGCGTGACGTTGTCCGGCTCGGTGTAGTCCACCACCGGCTTGTCATTGAGATGAATCATGATGTGCTTGCCGTTCACGGTGACGCGGATGCGAAACCACTGGCTTTCATTGACGGGCGATTGACTGAGATCCACCACCGCATACAGGCTGCCGGTCTTGCGCCCTTCTTTGGTGGAGCTGTTGAGTTGGATTTCATAGCCCTTGGCAAGATGCAGCTTGCTGTCCCGCGTGGTCATGTTCGTATGAATGAAGATGCCGGAGTTGGAATTCGGCTCGCTGCGGCAGGTGGCTTCCAAGATGAAGTTCTTGAAGCGCATGAAACCGGTTTTCATACTACCCACATAAAAGAGATGGGCGCTGGGTTTGATGGCCTGTGCCCGGATGGTGCCGTTAACGACGGTGAAAGATTCCGGCAGGACGTTGGCCCGCCAGCCGGTCAGATCCCAGGTATTGAACAGGGACTGCCACTCCTCGGCGGCGTGCAGGAATGGTGCTGGGAGCAGTAGGGCAAGCAGTAGAATGCGGCGGAGCATGTGTGGCGGATTGGTTGGTTGCACGTTGGCGGCTTCTCGCCCAAATCGCAAGGATGCCTGCAACTTCCCGCCGCCTCCACGCCTTCACCGAATCCGTCATTCGCGCCATGACGCGCCTCTCCAATCAGCATGGCGCGATCAATCTTTCCCAGGGCTTTCCCGACTTCAATCCGCCGGAGGAACTGCTGGCCGCACTGGAGCGCGCCACGCGTGGCCCGTTTCATCAGTATGCCGTGACCTGGGGTGCGCCGCGCTTCCGCCAGGCGCTCGCCAAAAAGATCACGCACTTCTCCGGCACCTCCGTCGATCCCGATCAAAACCTCGTCGTCACCTGCGGCAGTACGGAAGCCATGATGTGCGCCATGATGACCTGCTGCGAGCCGGGGGATAAAGTCATCGTCTTCTCCCCTTTCTACGAAAACTACGCCGCAGACGCCATCCTCTCCGGTGCCGAGCCCATCTACGTCCCGCTGCGCCCGCCGCAGTTTGGCTTTGATCCCGATGAACTCGCGCGCGCCTTTGCCCAAGGGGCGAAGGCCATCATCGTTTGCAATCCGTCCAACCCCACCGGCAAAGTCTTCACCCGCGCCGAGTTGCAGATGATCCTCGATCTCGCCGAAAAGCACGATGCCTTCGTCATCACCGACGAGCCCTACGAGCACATCGTCTATGCCCCGCATGAGCACGTGTACATGCACTCGCTTCCCGGCGCTGCTGAGCGGGTGATCGTCTGCAACTCACTCTCCAAAACCTACTCCATTACCGGCTGGCGTCTCGGCTATGTACAGGCCGCGCCCCACATCATCGCGCAGGCGCGCAAGGTGCACGACTTCCTCACCGTCGGTGCCGCCGCGCCTCTGCAGGAGGCCGCCGTCGCCGGTCTGGAACTGCCTGACAGCTACTACCACGGCCTGCGCGATCTCTACACCGAGAAGCGCGACGTCTTCCTCAATCACCTCCGCGCCACCGGCCTGCCCTTCACCGAACCCCACGGCGCTTACTACGTCCTCATGGACATCTCTTCCCTCGGCTTCCCCACCGACACCGAAGCCGCCGAATGGTTCGTCCGCGAAGTCGGCGTCGCCGGTGTCCCCGGCTCCAGCTTCTTCCGCGAACCCGAACACCGCTTCATCCGCTTTCACTACGCGAAGCAGGTGGAGACGCTGAATGCGGCGGGAGAGAAGTTGCTGAGGGTGAAACGGGGGAGGTGAGCCATTCCAACTCCAAGCGGGTTAGCCGTCACCTTTCGTGTTCTTGTGAGTCTTTGCCTCGTTCTGTGCGGCGAACTCGGCAAGCCATCCATGAGGATCCTTACAAAACTTGTATGCGCGCGATAACAGAAGGTCGGCGAGCAAGCTTTCCATGCTGGAGTGAACAGCCGTATATCTGTCGTCAGGCACAATCAGTGCATCCAGATAATGTGCGTATTCGACGATGCGTTCGAAAAGCTCTAAGTTTGGTTGGCGGAGATCGAGCTTAATTTCCAAGAGATCGGGCAACGCGTCTTGAATCCAAAGTTCAATTCGGTGGCTGCCCGGACTGCCGCAACACACGAAGGAATTTGTCTTCTTTGTTGCGGGCAAGATCGCCTCCGCACGTAATATGAAGTCGCTAGGGCAGTACATACCCTCCCATCGCGAAGCCTGAACTTCATTGAGCAAATTTGGATTGCGGTCAAGTGCCACGTCAAGCGACTCCTCTTGATCGAGCACGGGTGGAATTCCACCGTATTCCCTGATGATCCACGCTCGTGGTATCAGTTCGGCTCTATAGTTCCAGATGGCCATGTTTTTTCCTCACTCGATCATGTTTGATGGTGGCTACAAGTTCGCCGCATACGCCTGCAACTCCCGATACTCCACGAGAATCCGCTTCACCGCTGCCACCGTCGCTTTCACCTGCGCGTCCATCGGAGCGAGTGCTGGAGTTTCGAACACGATCTCCAGCGCATGCGGTCGCTGCTCTGGCGGCGCGCTGAGGATGCCGAGGTAGCCTTCTTTGATGATGCCGCGTGAGGCGAGGAAGCCGTCGATGATGTGCTGTTCATTGCGCGGCAAAAACTCACTCGCAGCTTGCAGCGCGGGTTCCAGCAGATGCTCGCTGAGCAGCGCGCCGCTGACAAAGCCGTAGCAGCCGTCGGAGGTATCATCGGAATGCAGCGAGATGATGCCGTCGTAGCGCTCACGGCGCAGTTCGCTTTCCAGATAGACGACTTCGGGCTCGGTGGAGCCAAACCAAAACTCGCGGTTGAGGTCGAGACCGCTATGACTGTGCCGTGTGCCGAGTGTGCGGCCCGAGGGGTTGCAGATTGGGAAGAAATGCAGCTCGTAGTCGTGCAGTTCCTCTGGCCGTTCGGCGGCCCAAGCGATGAGTTCATGCGTGGCGAGCGTGCCCGCCTCTTCATCGCCATGAATGCCGGCAAAGATGCCGATCTTGATGCCATGGCCCGTTTTCACGGACTTGCTGACACTCTTCGAGAGGAAGCTGTCTGATTCTGGCGGAGCATTTTCAGTCATCAAAATTGTGGTCTGCAAATGGGATGGAAGTGCCCCCGTTTCAAGCGCTGACTTACTTCTGTACACCCGCCAGTCGCTGCCGGACCCACAGCAGATTCGCCGCAGTATCCGGACTGCCTTTGATGCGGCCACGATTGGCTTCATACAAGATGGGCAACAACTCGGGCGCGAACTCACAAAGATCGATCCAGTTCCCGCGAATCGTTCCGGGCGGGCGTTTGCCAGCACTCTCGCCATCCGTGCGCCCGGTGAAGGTGTTGCCCGGACGGGCCATGATGTAGAGAACGGTGTTCGCAAAAGGCCGCAGCATCTCCGCCTTGATGCCATAACGACCGCTCGCATAAGCGCGGCAGAGTCCGCCGACGTCATAGCCGCCGTGCGCGGTGTCTTCCAGGTGCTTCATGGACTCCTCGGCGGCGTAGGTCCAGCGGTAGCACTCATGACCGTTCACCGTGATGCGCTGCGCCTTCTCAAAGAACCAGCCCACCGAAGCCTGCACGATGGCCTCATAACGTTTCACTCGCTCAGGATCATCGCCGAGCAAGGCATGGCATTCAGCGAGGCGAATAAAGCCGTTGTTGAGCATCGTCTGCTGATTCCATGGCACGGGCAAACCGCTGCTGCCGGGACGTGTGGCTGCATCGTAGGCCAGTGAGTCCGGCGTGAAAAAGCGCAGACTGTCAGGACGCACGAACCACTTGAGGATGAAGAAGTCGATGCTGTGATCCAGCTCGCTTACATAGCGCAATGCACGCTCGCGATAGATCCCGCCATCCGGCGCTTTCTCTCCAGCGAGTGGCTTGTTCTGCAAAATGAGTCGCGCAGCGTACGCAATGTGGCCGATGACATCTCCCGTCTCCGTGCCGGCATAAGCAAGCTTGTCCTTTTGAGGCACCGCATTGGGCCACACGGGCTCGCGTTCGCCAGTCCACACGATCACGCCGGTCTTGGGGTCATTGCGTGCGGCGAGCATGGCGTCGGTGAAGCGCAGCATAAGGTCGAGTAGCTCACGATCACCCGAGATTTCGAACATGCGGCCCAAGGACTCCACAGAGGTACCGCCGGAGCCATACACCATCGCATTGCGCAGGTTGTCCTTCGGCACAGGCACGGTGCGCATGAAGTTCTTGAATGCCTGTACTTCGGCAGCACTGACAGGGCCGGAGAGTTTTTCGACGATCATTTCCTCTGCCGCCCGAAGGTGGCTGAGCGTTGCAAATGCGGCTGCGAGAAAAAGGGCTTTCATCGACGTGCATGGTTGGCCCAGTCATCCGTGCGGAAGGTCTGTGCTGGCAGGCCGTCTGTATTGAACAAATTGGCCCATGGAGCATTGCTGGACCACGCATAACGAACAGCTACAGGTGCAGTGACGGCAGGGCTGGAAACCAAGACGCTGTCGCCATCAATGACCGCCTCGGCCCAGACGAACTTTTGATCAGCACCGGCAATCATGAAGCCCTGCAGCCTGTCACTGTGCCGTGCCGCGAGTCCCTGGCCGACATGGGTGAACTTGACCCGCACCTTGCTGCTTTCGATCTCATGCGACGCATACAGCGGCCCGCTATATTCGATTTTCTGCCCATACACAAAACCCAGCGCCACCTGCTTTGCGCGTTCGCCATAGCCGGACTTGTTGGTCGGGTGGGTCATGCCGCCGAGATCCGTGCTGATGACCATCGCCGTCCTTGGGTGCTGCTGAATTTTGACATGCACTTCGCGGGCCACGCCATCGGCATCGCGCGGTACATCGGCAGGCGGTGCGGTAAAGGCGCTGGCGTTCTGCGTGGTCGGATTCGTCAGGTCCCACGCGGTGCCACCACCGCTGGGCTTCTGCACATAGATGAAGGGGAAGTCCTGCTGCCATGCCTTGCGCCAGCCTTGGATGAGAGCCCCCATGGCATGAAATTGATCCACCCCGGTGATGCCAGTGCCGCCTTCGCCTTGATCCCACAGCACCCCGCGAATCGCATACGGCACATACGGTTGCACATGCGCGACATAGAGATGGCCGATCTCTCCCATGCATTCACCCGGTTGCTTGGGCACAGCGGGCTCGCGGCCCACAGGTTTGCCATCTTGTTTCGCCTTTTCCGCGCTGGCCTTCCAGGCCGTCATGTAGCGTTCATACGCCTTCATCGCGGCGGCAAAGTCATACGTTCTGGCAAATTCCTTCACCTGCGCCTGGCAGGCTTCATCGCTGCGGTACATCTCTTCCGTCAGCCAGTAGCCGGACGGCGTGCCACCTACGGCGCCGACGATCAAACCCACCGGCACATTGAGCTCCGATTGCAACCGCGAGCCAAAGGCAAACAGGATCGCAGAGAATGAATCGACATTCACCGGAGTCGCCTCCACCCATCCTTTCAATCCCGAGCGCAGCAGGCGGATCTTCGGATACGGCGCGGCGGCGAGTGTCTGTTGCAGGCCTGGGTCAGCGCCTTTGAAGCTGCGCACCGGTCCGGCCATGTTGGACTGTCCCGAGCCGAGCCACACCTCGCCCACCATCACATCCTTCACCTCGATCTTGTTCGTTCCCTGGATGGTGAGAGTCAATCCTTCAGCGACCTGCAAGGGGGCCAGTCGCACGGCCCATTTTCCATCCGCACCCGCTGCTGTCTTCTGTGTCTGGCCGGCAATGGAGACTGAAACTTCCTCCCCCGCTGCCGCCGTGCCCCAAATGGGTGCAGACATCTCGCGTTGCAGCACCATGTGATCCGAGATGACCGTCGGCAGCTTCACCTCCGCGTGCGGGGTGCTGACGAACGCCGCAGAAACGGCGGCGATGAGAGTTGGGATGCGGCAGGACATGATGTGTGAGGAGTGGCTGCCTCTAACGCCGCAGCAACCCCGCGCATTGCCTCAATAGAGGCGGCATGAAAAGATTTTGAAAACCCCGCCTTTGGCTGCGTTTCTTTCGTCCTGTTTTTTACCCATCCATGAGACTCCTCTCTCTTACCACCCTCCTCGCCGCGCTGGCGTTCACCGCCCGCGCTGAACTCAAACTCCCAGCCATCATTGGCGACAACATGGTGCTGCAGCAAAAGCAGACCAATCCGCTCTGGGGCTGGGATGCACCCGGCACCGAGGTGACCGTGAAATTTGGAGATCAGACCAAAACCGCCAAGGCTGGTGCTGATGGCAAATGGACCGTGAAACTCGACCCCGTGCCTGCGAATGCAAAACCCGCGACGGTTTCGATCCAAGGCACCTCCTCCAAGGAACTGAAAAACGTGCTCGTCGGCGAGGTCTGGATCTGTTCAGGCCAGTCAAACATGCAGTGGACCGTCGGCTCCAGCTGGGACTCCGACCTGGAAATCGCCTCCGCGAAGTACCCCAACATCCGCCTGATCACGGTGCCGAATGTAGGCACGCAGGAGCCGCAGCAGGATTTCAAGGGCGAGTGGAAAGAGTGCTCCCCGGGAATCGTGGGCGGCTTCAGCGCCGTGGGTTTCTTCTTTGGCCGGGTGCTGCACAACACGCTGGATGTGCCAGTGGGGTTGATCAACAACGCCTGGGGCGGCAGCGCCTGTGAGGCCTGGGTGAACCGCGCGGAACTCGACAAAGACCCGCGTTTCAAGCTGTTGATGGATGGCACGAAGGCTAAAGAGGCTTCCCTCACTTCGCCAGAAGCTACGGCCAAATATGAAGCCGATCTCGCCAACTGGAAAAAGCAGGCGGATGAAGCCAAGAAAGCGGGCAAGCCCTTCACCGTTCGCGCTCCTGGAGCACCCACAGCCTGGCTGAGCGGCAATCAGCGCCCAGCCAACATCTACAACGGCGCACTGGTGCCCACCATCGGCTATGGCATCAAGGGCGCGATCTGGTATCAGGGTGAAAGCAATGCCGGACGTGCTTATGAATACGCCAGCCTATTCCCCTTCATGATTCAGAACTGGCGCAATGAGTGGAAGCAGGGCGATTTCTCCTTCTACTGGGTGCAGTTGGCGGACTTCATGGCCGAAAAAACCGACGCCGAGCAGGCCACCGCCAGCTCATGGGCCGAACTGCGCGAAAGCCAGACGAAAACCCAGAACGCCATCAAAAACGGCGGCCAGGCCGTCATCATCGACCTCGGTGAGGCCAATGACATTCACCCGAAGAACAAGCGTGATGTGGCCGAACGCCTGGCCCGCTGGGCGCTGGTGAAGGACTACGGCCTGAAGCTGCCCTATCGCAGCCCTGAGTTCAAATCCGCCGAGTTCGCCGAGGGCAAGGCCACCGTCACGCTCGACACCTTCGGCAGCAACCTGCGCACGGTCGATGTCAGCGAAGTGAAGGGTTTCGTGGTCTGCGGTGAAGACAAAAAGTGGGCCTGGGCCGAGGCGAAAATCGTCGGCAAAGACAAGGTCGAAGTCAGCGCCAAGACCGTCGCGAAACCCGTGGCCGTTCGTTACGCCTGGTCCGACAACCCGGTGTGCAATCTTTACAGCACCGAGGGTCTGCCCGTGACGCCCTTCCGCAGCGACAGCTTCGAGATGCTCACCAAGCCAAAGCCATAAGAGGCAGGCTTTACCCAGCGCGGGTAGGGCAGCTTGTCCTCAAGCCGCCGTGGTCTGGCGCGGTGGATACACGCGGGTAGGGTACTCCCGGCTCCGCTACTGCCAGTCGTTTTTCGCTTGTTCATCTCGCTCACGCGGAGGGCTGAGGACAGCCCTCCCTACCTTCGCGCTGGATGCGCGCATGCCCAGCCCGGGATAGGGGTAGGAACGGCGCGATGAACGCCGCCCCTCCCTCCGAACCGGACTGGCAGGTCTCCCGCATCCGGCTCTCCAGTCAGAAGTTGGCTGCTGCACGCAGACTCATGAGTTCCAATGTCCGGGCCTCTTCCAGGTT
>CAINGK010000159.1 GCA_903848465.1 uncultured Verrucomicrobiota bacterium | reverse complement strand
GCGACAAAACAAATGTCGCCGCGCGGTTTTCGACCCAAGCAGCCTTCCGAAATCCAAAACAACAATTCCGTGCGAAAAAAGTGTATAAAGACCAGGGCTGTCGCCACACCCATCCTACGACCGGGCAGCGCCACCCAATTTGGAGTGCGGTCGCGCAGATGCACGGCGCAAGCCTGCATTGGAGCTACCGCTTTCGTAGGGTGCAGCATGTCCTCTTGTCCCTCAGCCTGCCCTTCAGGCTGTAGCGCATTCTTTTTGCATGTCCTCTGAAGAACCTGCAATGTCAGGCCACTGAAGATGAAAACCCTGGCCCTACCTACCATATGGTACTTGAGTGCGGCAGGCGCATTTGCGGGAGTTCTGGCTTTGGCGCATTGCCTTGCCATGCATTGGGGGCTGGCACTCGCTCTGGCGTGGGCTGGCTCCATCTCCACGGCGCTGCTCATGGGCAGGCTGGCCGTGAGAATCAAACCCGAGCTCAGGTTTAGCACACGGGTGCATGAAGACGGCCTCGACTACATTCATCAGCCATTCGATGTCATCGTTTATGTCACGCTGACAACCATGGTTTCACTGGTGATTTCCATTTTCTTCAAAGGATGACATGAAACGCACTCTCCATCACTCGAATTAAGAGCACGCCTGCAACAGCAACAACCCCTGCCACACTTTCTGAGCGCCATGTTAGGTGAAGTATTCCGCTGTTCCAGCTGCGATTTCGTATTCACGAGCGGCTGGTCACACCACGCGGGGGGGCAGTTCTTGGTCTGCCGCTGTTGTGGCACCCACTTTCATGCCGGTGGCGGGGAATCATGCTGGGGGGCTAAGCCAGGAGAGAGGTTGGAGCTTTTCATGTACCGCTACACCAAGCGACTCAAGCGGCATGTGCCTGTGCCAACTGGGATTCATTTGCAAGCGTCGGACCTGCCGCCAGGAGCAGCTTCCGGCTTTTGCTACCTGCTCGCGGATGCTCTTGCCCCACTGGACTGTCCGCACTGCCTCAAAACCGGAGGTCTGGTTGAAAGATTCGAAGCGGGAGATGCCTGCCCGAAGTGTCATCAAGGCCGCATCGGGAACGACGGTACCTGCGTCTATTGACCCCAGATCCAACGAATTAAGATTCTGGCCTACAGCGTGAGCATGGAGTGCCTGCGGTGCTGAAGGCTGTAAGAAAGGCTGCCAAGAAACTCACGAGGCGCTGTGGCTGAACCCCTGAAACCGGGTATTGGGGGTTTCGGTGGTTTTGGTGGTGGTTTCTGGAGGGGGAGAATATTTTTCGCGGGCGGGGGTGATGGAGCGGAGACGCCGTTGAGCAAATCACGGCACGGCTGCGCATCTGTGGGTATGCGAACGCAACCAGGAACTCCTGAGCGAGCTACAGCTCGTGGGTACTTTCCTTGAAGGCAGAAACCCGCCCACCGGAACCACCGAAACCTCCCTGTCTGGAAGTGGGTATTGAGGGTTTCGGTGGTTTTGGTGGTGAATTCTGGAAGGGGGAAATATTTTTCACGTTCGGCAGGAGAGGGATCATCTTGATCCCTTCTGGAGCAAGGGCGGCGAGTTTCTTCTCTTCGAGGAGTTCATCATGATACTGCCACGTTCCTTTGAATGGGGGATCTTTTGAATATTGGTGATGCGAGGCCGATGACATTCAGACACCCAGGAGGCCTGGCGCTCACTGCTACAGATGAAGCCAACGCTATCTCTTAGGTCTCAGAAAGCCCAGAGGGCTGGCATCATCGTAGCCGTGGGTGCTAACCCACGGTCCACGTTTGCCATGTGGTTTTCGATAGGTGGAACCGCGCAGCGGTGACACAAATCTCCGTGCCATCCATGACCACCCTCACGCAATGTAACGGTCAGCATATTTGATTCTAGCATCAGACAGCATGCGGCGGTATTCCTCCAGAAAATCCGTGTGCTGCTGATGCGCCTGCTGGTCCTTGATGCTGTGGATCAGCGTGTAGGTGCTGGCCATGGCGAACACGCTGGAGGTGAGCGGAGATTTGTGTCACCGCTACGCGGTTCTACCGTACTGGTAACGGCGGTTGGTCGGCTTACCGTGGGTTAGCACCCACGGCTATTCTTGTGCCAGCCCTCTGGGCTTACAGATATTCTTTGTGGAAGTACATCTTGGGTCGCATTTCCATGCTTCAAAAATATTTCCACCTACCAGAAAGAACCACCGAAACCACCCAAACCCCCGGTGCTCTGTGGGTGAGGGGGGAGGTTTCGGTGGTTTCGGTGGTTTCGGTGGCCGGATTTTCGTCTGTAGAGAAAGTACTCACGAGCTTGAGTTCGCTTTGGTGGCTCGGTTTGCACCACCGCACCATCGGCTGCGAAGCGGTGCCATGATTTGCTCAACGCCTTGGTCGCTTCAGGCCTTCCACCCGCGTAAAATATTTCACCCTCCCAGAAAGCACCACCAAAACCACCGAAACCCTCGAAACCTAGTTTGGGTGGATTATTCTTTCGTGGGGCAGGCTGAGGCCGAAGTGCGTGCTGCACCCCGCGAAAGCGGTAGCTGCGATGCAGGCTTGCGCCGTGCATCTGCGCGACCGCACTCCAGGACGCTCACGCGCGCTCTTACAGCCTCGGCTTCTCCGGCTTGATCGGTGCTGCTGCGGAACGCACGCCTTGCACCTGCGTTTTGCGTTTGAAGACCTTGTCGCCGTTGCAGGCGTAGAGTTCGTCGAGGTTGGCTCCGCCAAACACCACGTTGGCCAGCCATTTGCGCTGGGGCTTGGCGATGATGCCATTCACGCGTCCGGCTTGATCGCAGAATTGGATGCCTGCCTGTGTGGCGACGTAGAGGCGGCCCTGGGTGTCGAGTGTCATGCCGTCGGCAAGGCTTTCCGTCATGCCATCCACGATTCGGAGGTGGTGGTAGGGCTGCTTGGCGGAGAGGGTGCCATCGGCCTCAATGTGGTAGCTCCAGACGAATTGGCCGCGCATGTCGGCGACGAGCAGCAGGCTCTGATCGGGCGTCAAACGCACGCCGTTGGGGAAGGCGATGCCGCCTTTGTCATTGGTATCGACCACGCTCTTGTCGCCGTTCGGTTTGATGAGCCACACTTGCTTGTGCGGTGGGTCGGTGACGTAGAGGTTGCCGTTGGAGCCGATGCAGAGGTCGTTGGATTCGATGCCCTCGGCAATCACCGTCATCTTGCCCGCTTCGTCGTAGGCGACGATTTGTTTGTTGCCACTGGCACAGGCGAACAAGCGCCCATCGGGGCCGAACATGAGGCCGTTGGCCTTGCCGGTGTTTTCCGCAAAGATTGTTACTTTGCCGTCCAGCGCCACCTTGTGGATGCGGCTGTTTGGGATGTCGGTGAAGAAGACCTCCCCTTTCGCATTCACTGCCGGGCCTTCGGTGAAGCCGTAACCTTCTCCCACGAGCTGCCATTCACTACCAGCGCCGAGCACTTCCATCACGGGGGTTTTGGAGCCGGTGCCCTTGGTCACGGACTTCGGCCAGTCCTTCCAGAGCCAGCGCAGGGCATCGGGAAAGATGGCGGTGGCATGCTTGCCATTGTGGCCGCCGTCTCCCCAGACATGGTTCGTTTCATAGCCCGCGAATTCCAGCGCGGAGAGCATTTCCTGGTTCGCGAGGAACCAGTTGCCGCCCACGCCGTTGGCATCATTGCTGCCGTCTTGGAGGAAGACACGCAGCGCTTTGGGCTCGGCCTTGCGAATCATCACCGGGTAGTCATTGCCGCCGCGCTGATCGACATAGGTGCCGATGGTGCTGAACACGCGGCTGAAAGCCTCGGGGCGCTCCCAGGCAGCGGTGAAGGCGGCGATGGCGCCGCTGCTGCTGCCGCCGATGCTGCGGTCATTGCCATTGTGTGAGAGATGAATGGCGCGGCCATCCGGCAGCACGATTTTCTCCACTTGCGGCAGCAGCTCTTCGAGAATGAAGCGCGCGTAGTTGTCGCCGAGACCGTCGTACTCCACGCTGCGATTGTAGCGGTCCAGCTCGGTGGTGCCATCGCGGGCGGGCACGCGGCCATGCATGACAAAGACGCCGATGAGCACGGGTATCTCCTTCTTGGCGATGAGATTGTCGAAGACGACGGGTGCCTGGTTTTGAATGCCGTCCTGGTTCACATGCACGCAGGCGGGCTGGTCGGGCGTGTATTGTTTCGGCACATACACCCAGTAGTCCCGCACGGTGCCGGGGAAGATTTTGCTGTTCTTGAATTCAAACTTCAGCACATCGCCCTTGGGCACGCCGTCCTGCGGTTTGGAGTCGGGGCCGGGCTGATAGTCGTCTGCCGCTGGGGCCAGGACGGTGGACAGCAGAGAACATGCGAGCAGAAGCAGTCGGGTGGGTGACATGGCGTGGAGTCTGGAAACGCGGGGGCGGATGTCAAAGAAACATCCCGGCTGCAAGCATGGAAAATTGGGGCATATTGAGGCCGTGGACACTGCAAAGCCTCTCTTTGACCAACTCATCCTGCACTTTGACCCGACGCCGCATGCCGGCCCCTGGAACATGGCGGCGGATCAGGCGTGGCTGGAGCAGAGCGAGCTGCCGGTGCTGCGAGTGTACCGCTGGGATGAGCCGACTGTGACGATTGGCTACGCGCAGAATCTGACCAAGCTGGCCGGGACCTTGCCGCACTGGCCCGTGGTGCGGCGCTGGACCGGCGGCGGCGTGGTGCTGCATGAGAATGACTTCACCTATTCGGTGATCGTACCGGCGTGCCAGCCGTGGTCGCAAACCAATCCGCTGGACAGCTATCGCATGATCCATGAGTCCCTGGCCCAGGCGCTGGACGATGGCAGCCGACTGGCCGGACCGGAGGACTTGATCGAGAACCCGTTTTGTTTTGTGGCACCTGCCCTGCACGATGTGGTGCGCGGCAAAGTGAAAGTGGCCGGGGCAGGGCAGCGGCGCGGCAAACTGGGCCTGCTCCACCAGGGCAGTGTGCAGCAGGTGCAGTTGCAGGAAGACTTCTGGCCGCGCTGGGCCGCGCAACTGGCCACCAACGTGCTCATCCAGCCCGAGATGACTGCGGCGATGATGGCACGAGCGAATGAACTGACCCAGAAGCGCTACAGCCTGGGCTCCTGGCTCAACGAACGCGAGGACCATCTGTCATGACGTTGGTGTTCGTTTACGGCACGCTGAAGCGTGGCGGTGTCAATCATGGGTGGATCGAGCAGCAGGAGTTCGTGGCAGAGGCGCGCACGGTGCCCGCTTATCGCATGTTTGATCTGGGCGGCTATCCTGGCATGGTTCGATCAGCGGACGGCATCTCGATCCACGGCGAAATCTGGAGCGTGGACGAGGCAGGGATCGCACAACTGGATGTCTTGGAAGACACCGCAGGCGGCGAGTATGAACGCGTGGTGGTGCCGCTCGAAGGCGAGCAAGCGACGCAGCGTGTGGAGGGGTATATTTACCTGCGTAGCGTTGCGGGTAAGCGTGATGTGGGGCAGTGCTGGTGAATTCGTAGGTCGGGTGTGTTTGGCGAATGGTGCTTTCCGATGCTTCATCGCCCTCTCCGCCAAACCGCCCGACTGCGAGGGTGTTCGTACGCCACAGTGTTTGCCATACGCTCGCAGACGGGCGGGCTATCGCCCTGGTCTTTATACACATCTTGAGTCAAAAAAAGCTGAAGTTTCCTCTGTACTTTTGAATTTGATGTTAATAAGTGGGAGGGCCGCTTTGCGAAGTTGGCTCTCATGGCAGAAGCAATAACAG
>CAINGK010000158.1 GCA_903848465.1 uncultured Verrucomicrobiota bacterium | reverse complement strand
CTCACTCCGCAGCCCCCAATGGGGCGTGCATTGCAAGGCTAAAGCCTTTTACAGAACAGACTTTACACCCCCTGTTGTAATCAGGGTGCAAACCGCTTTAGCAGAGGATTCGTAACATGGAGAACAACGATAACGCACTGCCAAATCTCGCTGCCTCAGGGGAGCGGCTCAGTTTCATCGTCTGCCGCAACAGCCAGGGGGCTGAGGTGCGTGGTACGCTGCACCGGCTCACACGCTATCTGGGTGTGTTTGAGGTCTATAACCCCTACAGCATTGTGCAGCTCTCGGAAGTGCTGAATGACTTCAGGATCATGATGAACGACCGGGTCGTGTACACCGGCAGGGCCACTATTGCCAATTTGGTGAACACCGGCATCATGCTCATCTGCGAAGCCTCGCTCTCAGATGAAGGCTGGATCGACATCGACATCCTCCACCCTTCGCAGAACAAAAGCCGCCTGCTGACAGAGTTTGCCGATTTCTTGCGTGAAACGGAAAAAAGCTACCGTGTTGTGCCTGAGTTTAAAATTGTGGTAGCGGACATGCACACCATGCTATCCGACCTACGCCGCTGGATGGAGCAGTTAGAGCTGGGCGTGCGTTCTCTACCTACTGGAGACCGCATCCAGGCGGAGCGTGAAGTCCTCCAGCAGATGGAGGAGCCCATCGTGCCCACGGTGTACCCATTGATGAAACGATTTGAAGAATCGGCGGCCACCATTCCGCTGGACCAGCAGCCGGTCCACCGCAGCTACATCAAGCGCCAACTGCACCCGCTGGTGCTTTGTGCGCCGTTTGTTTACCGTACTTACCACAAGCCGCTGGGCTATGCCGGTGACTATGAGATGGTCAGCATGATGCTGCGTGATCCATACGAAGGCAGCTCGATCTTTGCCAAGCTGCTCAACAAGCTTTATCTGGACATCCCGCCGGTGATCGCCCACCGCAACCGCATCGTTTACCTGGTTCAACAGTTAAAGACTGAGACAACGCGTGCGGCATCTGAGAACCGTGTCGCCCGTATCTACAACTTAGGCTGCGGCCCGGCTCAGGAGATTCAGAATTTCCTCACCCATGAACCCATCTCCGACTCAGCGGATTTGCTGCTGCTGGACTTCAACGATGAGACCATCATGCATACGACGCGGTCATTGGAAGATCTGCGCAACCGCCACCGCCGCCGCACAGGCCTGCGCTTCGAGAAAAAGTCCGTGCATCAGGTTTTGAAAGAGTCCGGCCGCGCCGCAGCCCAGGCGGGCACCTACGACATGGTCTATTGCGCTGGTTTGTTCGATTACCTCTCGGACCGCATTTGCCGACGGCTGCTGGAGATCTTCTACGATCTTCTGGCACCGGGCGGATTGTTGATCGCCACGAATGTACACCCCAGCAATCCCTGGCGGAACTGGATGGAATATCTGGCGGAGTGGCACCTCGTTTACCGTGACGAAGAGCAATTTCTCAAACTCGCACCTGATCGTGCTCCCCCGGGGTCCTTCGTCGTGAAACCAGACGCCACGGGCGTGAACATCTTCCTCGAAGTACGGAAACCTCTCGATGCCTGATACTTCTCCAGTTTTAGCTAGTGGCCTGAAAGGCACCTTTCAGGCCTACGAGCAGGACATCCGAGTCCGCAATTACCAGCTCTGCGGCATACTGGCTGCTATCTCCATGGTGGCGGGAAGTTCGCTGGACTGGGTGGTGTTTGGGCCTGACGGCGTTAAGCGTTTTTTTATAGCACGCATTCTTTCCGCCGTGGTCATGATGGTGATCTGGGGAGTCCTGAACACGAACTGGGGCAAGCGCAAGCACCGCCTGCTTGGTCTGCTGATGGCCCTGCCTCTCATTGTTTCGATCGCATGGATGATCTATGACAAGGACGGTGCGGACTCGCCGTATTACGCCGGATTGAACTTGGTGATGCTGGGAGCCGCCATATTGATGCGCTGGACGCTGCAAGACAGCATTCTGGTCGTGCTCCTGACTATGGCCACCTATCTGCTGGCATGTCACTATCATGGGGAGATCGGCAACCGCAGTATCTTCTTCAATAACTTGTACTTTCTGTTCGTCACGGGGGTCTTCACTACGGCGGGCACATGGTTTTATAACAGCATCCGTTTTTCAGAGTTCAAACTGCGCCACGACCTGGATCTCAACCGCGCCGAACTGGAAGCCAGCAATCAAAAGCTGCGCGAGCTGGATGAAGCCAAGAACCGCTTCTTTGCCAACGTCAATCATGAGCTGCGCACGCCGCTGACGCTGCTCATTGCACCGCTGGAAAGCTTGATCCAGCAGACGGGCGCTAGCCGTCCTCAGGAAGAGCTGGACCTGTTGAACACGATGCACGGCAACTCCATGCGCCTGCTCAAACTCATCAACGACCTGCTGGACTTGGTGCGTCTTGAGTCCGGCCAAGCGAAAGTCAGCACCCAGCGCGTGAATGTGCAGGATTTCATCAACGGTCTTGCCACTGCCGTCCGTGGCATCGCCAAAGACAAGCTCATCCAATTGCATGTGCATGTGGATGCAGAACTGGGCATCGTGCTTGCCGATCCGGAAAAAATGGAGCGCATCTGCCTCAACCTGCTCTTCAACGCCCTGAAATTCACCGACGCCAATGGCAGCGTCAGCTTCAGCGCCAACAAAGTTGACGGCTGGCTGTCCATTGAAGTGCGTGACACCGGCATGGGCATTCCGGCGGATCAACTGCAGCACATCTTCAACCGCTTCTGGCAGGCGGACACCTCCTCCCGACGTAAATTCCAAGGCATGGGTATCGGCCTTGCCCTCGTCAAGGAGTTGTCTGAAGTGCAGGGCGGCAATGTGGTGGCCACCAGCGAGGTCGGCAGAGGCACGACCATGACGGTGAGCCTACCGCTGCATCAGGGCGGGCCTAGCGCCCCTGAGGATGAACCCAAGGAAGCACCCGCAGTGGCCAGTGCCGATGCCGATGCACCCAAGAACAAAGACTGGATCGCCGAACTCTACCGCCGTGCTGAGTTGTTCCCGGCCATGACTTCGCTGCAAGCCACGCTGCGTCCAGTGGAAACCGGCATTGGCCGCAGCCGCAAGCCCAAGCTGCTCATCGCTGACGATGAGCCCGACATGCTGCGCTTTCTCAAGAGCCAGCTTAGCGCCACCTTTGAGGTGATCGAGGCCGTGGACGGTCAGCAGGCGGTGGAAAAGGCGGCGCAATTCCTGCCAGATGTCATTCTCTCGGACATGATGATGCCGGAAAAGGATGGCCTACAGGTTTGCCGTGAACTGCGTGAGCGCAGCATCACACGTTCCATCCCCGTGGTCCTCCTCACGGCACGCGCCGATGAACAAACCAAAATCGATTGTTTGGCCGCCGGAGCCAACGACTTTCTGGCCAAGCCCTTCTCGCTCACGGAGGTCATGGTGCGCTTGAAAAACCTCGTCGATTCACGCTTGTTCCAGAAAGAACTCGTGGTGCAGAAACAGCAGCTCGAAAGCGCGCTGGAGCAGATCAAGGAGACGGAATCCATGCTCGTGCAGAACGAGAAACTTGCCTCGCTCGGACGCCTAAGTGCCGGCTTGATTCATGAGATCAACAATCCGCTGAATTACGCCCGGCAGGGACTGCACATCCTGGGGCGTTCCACGAAATCCCTGCCCGAAGAAGAGCGCGCCGACTATGCCGAGACGGTCAAGGATGTGGAAGACGGAGTGAACCGAGTTATCCAAATCATCTCCGACCTCCGCAGTTTCACCCGCAACACCAATCAGCTTAACCAAGCCTTTGATTTGAAAAACGTGGTGGCTACCGGCATGCGCTTCTTTTCTCATGTCTGGAAAGACGGCATCCAGCACGAAGTGGACATTCCCGAAGGCCTTGAAATCCAGGGCGACAGCAACCAGTTCGTGCAGGTGCTGATCAATTTCATCCAGAACGCCATTGATGCCATGGCGACCAAGCAATACGCGGAGGGAGAATCTGCCTGCATCAAGCTTTCCGCACACACCCGCAGGGACAAGGTCATCTTCTCTGTCAAAGACAACGGACCCGGCATCCCACTGGGTATCCGTGACAAGATCTTCGATCCCTTCTTCACCACCAAGGATGTGGGGCAGGGCATGGGACTCGGGCTGTCCATCTGCAACCGCATCATTAGCGACCATGGCGGGCGCATCGAAGTGCAGAGCAAGCCCGGCCAGTTCACCGACTTCATTCTCGAGCTACCCTCTACCGATAGCATCCACATCAACCACGCCGACACTTAGAAGGACACCTCCACATGCAAACCCAATACGACCTCAAACGCTATGCCGTTCTCTATGTTGATGATGAAGAGAAGGCGCTGAAGTACTTCGAAAAGACTTTCGGAGACGAATTCCGCATCTTCACCGCGAACAATGCCGCAGACGGGCTCAAGCTCATCGAGCAGCACGGTGAAGACATCGGTGTGCTATTGTCCGATCAGCGAATGCCTGGAGAAAAGGGGGTGCAGTTGCTGGAGCGCGCCCGCCAGATCCGGCCCCGCCTGGTGCGCATGATCATCACCGCCTTTGCCGACTACGATGTCACGGTTGATGCGGTCAATCTCGGCAACATTTTCCGCTACATCTCCAAACCCATCCAGGTGGACGATGTGCGCCATACCCTGCACCGCGCCATGGAGTTCTACATCCTCCAAATGGAGCGCGACGGACTGCTGCAGGAAAAGCTCTCCGTGCTGCAGAACCTGCTCATCACCGACCGCGTCCTGGGCCTGGGGGTCGTCGCTGCCGGGCTGAACCTGCATCTGCACCAGCCGCTGCGTGCGGTGCATGCCTTCCTGGACCTCACGCCGGGCAGGCTCAGTCAGCAAAACTTTGACCTCGACCGCTTGCGGCAGGCCACCTTCTGGCGCGAGTTTCATGCCCATGTGGTGAGTCAGGCCTCCCGCATCGCCGATCTTCTGGGCGAGCTGCAGTCCGCCTCCGGCGCAGACCACAAGATGGACGCGGCGAATGTGATCACGGCTTTGATCGACCAGCAACGCTCCGCCTTTACCGCGAAGGGCATCGAACTCAAATTCGAAGCCGCTGGTGCGCTCCCGGCGCTCCAGGCCAATCGTCCGGCGTTTGAAAAAATGCTGCATCTGCTGCTCCAGACGGAGCTGGCGCTGCTCGCCTCCGGCGCGCATGTCGCCCTCTCTGCCAAGACTGTGACCGAAGCTGCCGATGCCGGGGCGCTGCACCTCACCCTCACCGACAACGGCCCTGGACTCGCTAGCAATGTGCTACGCTCCGTGTTTGATCCCTTCTTCACTCACGCGGACACCGCCACCGAAGGTCCCGGCCTCACCCTCATGGGGGCGTTTTTCCTCGCCTACCACCTCGGTGGCCGCATCACATCCCAGCGGAGCGCCAAGGGCCTCATCCTCGACATCGTGGTGCCGACCGTGGCTCCTGCCCCGGTAGCTCCGGTGGAAGGCAGCCGTGAATTCATCACGAACGTCCTCATGAATGACGTCCTCTGGGAGCGTCTGCTGCCCAACGGCTGATCTAGCGGCAATGGCGGTGAACGCTGTGCCAACACAAGGCCACCGTGCGGGACGGTGGCCTTCGTGTGCCGTGCCTGACAGGCCGAGATTGTGCGCGAATTCTGGCTACAGGATGCTTGTGAATCCTCGTTGCTCCCCGCGTCTTTCCATGTACCTCTCACCACCACCATGAAACGCCCCACGCTTCACACTCTCGCCTTTTCACTGCTCACCACCGCTGCGCTGGCTGACGGCGCCTTCTACGGCGATCCGCCGGACGCGACGCACCCGTGGGCGATCCATGACATGAACCGTGCGCAGCCAGTGCGGGTGGAGCCGGGCACGTTCAGCTCGCAAGACAAGCCGGGCACACCGCCTTCGGATGCCGTCATCCTCTTCGGCGGGAAGCCGGAGGAGATCGAAAAATGGCAGGCAGACAAAACACCTGCCGAGCCGACCAAGTGGGAAGTCAAAGACGGTGTGCTGCAATGCGTGCCGGGCAGCGGCTACGTGCGCACCAAGGAAGAATTCTCCGACTGCCAGCTTCACGTGGAATGGAGCGCTCCTTCCAAGGTCGAGGGCAACAGCCAGGGCCGTGGCAACAGCGGCATCTTCCTCATGGGCCAGGTCGAGGTCCAGGTGCTGGACAATTACAACAACCCCAGCTACCCGGACGGCATGGCTTCATCCATCTACGGCATCAATCCGCCGATGGCGAATCCGCTGCGTGCACCCGGTGAATGGCAGACCTACGACATCGTCTTCCGCCGCCCGATCTTCAAAGACGGCAAGGAACTCGATCCCGGCTACATCACCGTGTTTGTGAACGGTGTGCTCACGCAAGATCACACCCCGCTCGAAGGCGGTGGTGGTCACATGAGGCGCTCTGCCCCGCGCGCCTTCCCTGATCAAGGCCCGCTCAAGCTGCAGGACCACGGCAATCCGGTGCGCTACCGCAACATCTGGTACCGCCCGCTGCCGAAGCGCGCCATCGACGGCGGTGAAGCCAGCCACATGACCGAAGCCGCCACGGCTGCAAAGCGTGCGGAGATCGCCAAGAACATCCGCGAATCGGCCGCCAAACTCGAAGGCAACGAGCAGATGCTGCACCTCTTTGAGTCCCTCTGCTACGAGGACAATGTCGAGGCCCGCAAGTCTGCCCTCGCCGCAGTCAACGATTTCGCCAGCGTGATGAAGGAGGTGCCCGCCGACAAAATTGCGTCGAAAAAGGACGAGATCCTGAAAGTAGCCAAGGCGCTGCGCTACCTGACGAAGTTTAAAATCCTGCCGGAAGACATCGACGCCAAGAAGGATTTGGAAGCCATCATCAAGGTGGAGGAATGGGAACCCAAGCCGCAGCCCAAAGGGAAGAAAAAGTAACAGTGAATGCGGGCAGGAATGTCCGCATCACTACTTGCTGAAATACACCGCGTAGTAGGAGGTGCCTTCCATCTCCTCCACGCGCATGCGGCGATTGCGCGCCTGCTCGCCCCAGCTTTCGGTGAAGATGGCTTCGCGCTTGTCGGCGCGATAGCCGTTCACAATGGAGGAATGGGTGAAGGGGCTCTTCTTGGGCCAGGTTTTGCGGTCGTCCATGCTCGCGGGCGGCAGCTCGGCCTTCTCACCTCGGGCAATGCGGGCTGAGTAGGCGGAGTGGATGTAGTCACGCTCCTCCGCCCAATAACGGAACACCACCACGGGCATGCCTTGGTCAATGCTCTGCTTCATCTTGGCGGCATCGAATTTCGGTGAGCGTTGCGCTTTCACCCCAGCCTCCTGCGCCATGTTGCCAAAGAGTTCGCGGATGTCGGATTTGATCTCGATGCCGTACTGGAAGCCACTGAGTGCGGCATACTCCTCCGCGCCGGGTTGCAGGCCAAACATACTGCCCACCATCGCCAGAGTGGCGACGCCGCAGTAGCCACGGTTCCCCTGCGGCACCATCGGCACCACAGGCAGGCGCCGCTCGGTGCTGCCTGCAGGTGCTTTGGCAGGCGTGCTCGACACAGGGATGAGCAGCGTGCGCGCATCGGCCTCGGTGCGGAAAAAATCGAGCAGTAGGAGCTGATGCTCATAGCTGATGAGACGAGCGGCTCCCTGCGGGAGTTTGAAAAGCTGGGTCTTCAGGTTCAGCCCGCTGCGTTTGCCCAGCAGCAATTCTGCCCCGGAATCCGCACCGAGTTTTTTCAAGCCAGCGAGCACCGCTTCTTGGCGCTCGCTGAACTCCTTGTCGAAGCGCAGTTTGCCTTCTTCAAAGCTTTCGCCTTTGGGTAGGTTCGTATTGTTGAAGCCGAAGAAACTCCCGGCATCGAAAATGACTGCGCTGATGGAATGCACGCCGTCGTTCACAACCCGTGCATTGACCGCCATCGGCTGGATGCCGAGCACCTCCATTCTGCGGGTGGCAGCCACGCGGGAGATGCCTGCCGCTTCCACCGCAGGCGCAGGAAACAGGGAGGCAAACTCCGCCCCCTGCCAGTGTGTGGTATTTGCCAGCAGGTCTTCCTCTCCGCGCACATTGGCACAGAGCAGCAGCCCGCAGAGCACCGGCCAGCGCAGGTTCATGAGTTCACCCGCGTGAGGCGCACGCTCACCAGACTCTTCTCCTGGTGCAGCGTGACGATGAGTTCCTTGCCGACGTTGACCTTGTCATTGAATTGCGTGGTCCAGGTCGTGTTGCCCTGATAGACGGCCACGCTGGTACTCAGCCGTTTGACGAGTGCCGAGACACCGCCGGGCTGCTTGGCCGGATCAAACTCCGCGATCACGGCGGTGATGACGCCCTGTGCATTCCGTTCCACCAAAGCCCGCGTAGCGGCAACACCGAAGACATTGCCCGCTGCTGCGGTTTGTTTGCTGGTCGGACTGCCTTGTACGTCTGCCCAAGTGCCGGGCAGCAGCGCGGCTGCCGACCAGTGCGAATCGACGCGAAACCACTCTTCCAGCGTGGTGGTCTCCTCATTCTGACCGGTGATGATAAAGCCGCCGCCCACGGGCAACGACCAAGCGTTCAAGCCGCTGAGTCCCACAGCGGCAATCAAAAGGATTCGTTTCATGGCATGCTTATACCAGAAACGTGTCGCGGAGGTCAAATCTACTGTTTTACACCGCGTCTGCCGCTAGGGCCGCATTGCCCATGATGCCTGCCTCATTGCTGAAGCGGGCGGGCAGGATCTGCAGGCGCTCCCAGACCACGGTGCTGAGCATGCTCTGCACCTTGTTTTTGAGCGGCGAGAAGATCAGATCCCCCGCCTGGGCCACACCACCGCCGATCACAAAGGCATCGGGGTTGAGCAGCCAAGCGATGCTGGCAAGCGCGGTGCCTAGCCAGTCGGCCACTTCGCCCCAAATCTGACGCGCGATGTCATCACCGGCCTGCGCGGCGTCAGCGATCTTTTTCGGGGTGCAGTCGGCGATGTGTTTTTCGATGCCCGCTTCTGAATAGCGCAGCACCGCGTGCTCGGCGATCTGCTGGTTGCCGGTGTATTTTTCCAAGGCACCAAGGTTGCCGTAGTGGCCGGGTTTGCCGTCGTAGCTGATGCTCATCTGGCCGATCTCTCCTGCGACGAAGCCGCTGCCACGGAACATCTTGCCGTCCAGCACCAGACCACCGCCGATGCCAGTGCCCATGGTGATACCGATGACGTTTTTCAGGCCGCGTGCGGCACCGTGCCGGAACTCGGCATAGGTCATCGCATTCGCATCATTTTCGACGAGCACCGGCAGCCCGGTCTTTTCGCTCAGAATGGCCTTGAGCGGCACATGCTTCCAGCCGGGGACGTTGGTCAGCTCATGCACAAAACCGTGATCGAAATCTACCAAGCCGGGAACGCCGACGCCGATGGCGCAGATGGCAGGATAAGTCTTCCGCAACTTCGCGACGCGTGCGGCCATCTCGCCAATGAGCGCGGCAGGTCCGTGGAACTGCGTGGTGGGGATGGGTTCGTCGGTGACGAGTAGTTCATCGCCACGGCACACGCCGATTTTCACGGAGGTGCCGCCAAAGTCGATGCCAATGGAGGTTTTATCAGTTTCAGCCATAACGTCCCGCCTTCAGAGCGGGGCGCGGAGATTGCCCACCAAACGCAGTCCGTGCAAGGTCAAATCATAGGTCCAGCGGCGGGACGAGACGGCTCAGTTCCAAATTTGAATCAGAGGAAACGGGCGATAAAATCATCAGGAGTGATGGGACGTGGGCGATAGCCGGAGCCGTGAAGAACGTCAAAATGACGATCATGGGTGATGATAAAGGAGGCCTCCGCTGTGATCGCCGGGCGGCGCAAATTTTATTCTGTAAAAGTGGCGATCAGGTTTGGGATGGTTCAGCGGAGTTCATGTTGAGGTAAATTTTGCCGGTGCTCCACTCATCGCTTTGCTCGCAGAGCAGGGCGGAGACGAGGCGCAGGAGGG
>CAINGK010000157.1 GCA_903848465.1 uncultured Verrucomicrobiota bacterium | reverse complement strand
TACGCTCGCCTCACTCCGCAGCCCCCAATGGGGCGTGCATTGCAAGGCTAAAGCCTTTTACAGAACAGACTTTACACCCCCAAAGCCACCAAGGCGGATCTGAGCAAGAAATACCCAGGGTTACGCGTACAACCCAAAGTTGGTAAGCGAAACAGTCCGTTCGGTAATTCGACCTACATGATGACGATGACCATGACCCCGGAGATTATCATCGAGAGTGCGCAGACCCAGCCCATGGCTTCGGCTTCCGCCACCTTTCTGCTGGTGACCATGGATACATCAGCCAAATATCGGCGCGGCGAAGAAGAACTCATCATTGCCACTTCAGAGACCAAGGGAATCCCCGCTGTGGCCAAAGGCTCTCGTCGCAGCATTGAATTCAAACCCTTGTCGTCGCGCTATGACTCTGACCGTGATGATAGCAACGTCGGCGGACAGGAATACAAATACTACATCATGGCCGTTTTCGCCGATGATAATCAGTTCCTGCATTTTGAAACGAACTGTCCTGAACTATCGAGATTCCTCCAAACCCATCCAGATTTACGGGTTAAATTCCTTGGCATGAAACCGGGAGAAAAGTTCCGCACGAACTTAAAGTGATCACAATGCCTGCCGCAGGACCGCCACCAGTTCCTCTTGCGTGAGCGAAACCGGATTCGCCTTCATGCTGCTCGCGGCGGCGGCTTTGCGGGCGATTTCATCAAGATCGGCGTCTTGAATGCCCCACTGGCTGAGTTTGGGAATGTGCAGGCGTGCGGTGAGAGCGTGAAGATAGGACACGGCATTGCCGCCGAGCATGGCATCGATCAGCGCGAACTTCGTGCGGTCATGCACGCGTTTAGAATTCGCCTCCCACACGGGAGCCAGCAGGGCTGCGCACACCGCGCCATGCGGCGCGTGAAACATGCCGCCAATAGGCGCGGCGAAACCATGGACCGCACCGAGGCCGGCGTTGGCGAGGGCGATACCGCTGTTGAGCGCGCAAAGGGCCATGTCTTCACGGGCGTCGAGGTCGTGGCCATTTTGAAACGCGCGTTCGAGGGAACGAACAGCACGCTGGATGCCATCCAGGCAGAGCGCGTCCGTCATCGGCTGCGCACGGGAGCAGACGAAGGCTTCGAGGCATTGGGTGAGGGCATCCATGCCGCTGGCGGCGGTGACGGAAGGGGGGACGTCGGCGGCGAGTTCGGGATCGATCAAGGCGATGCGTGGCAGCATGGAGACATGACGCAGGCTGGCTTTGACGCGGTGCTCGGTGCTGGCGATGACTGCGTTGCGGGTGGCCTCGGCTCCGGTCCCCGCAGTAGTGGGCACGGCGATGTACGGTAAAGGAGAAACGTCAAGCGGCAGGCCTTTGCCGATGACTTCAATGTAGCGCATCAAATCGCCGGGCTGCGTGCTCATGGCGGCGATGGCTTTGCCGGCATCCACCACGCTGCCGCCACCGATGGCGACGATCACGTCAGCGTTGTGTTGTTTGGCGAGTGCGACGCCGTTTTGGATGTCTTCAACGGTTGGTTCGTCGCGAATAGCATGAACTCCCACATGAGGCAGCCTGCTTTCCCACTGCTGCGGGCGACTGCCGGTGATGAGGAGGGGGCGCTGGCCAAAGCTGCGGCATAGATCGGGCAGCTCGCGGGTCACACCGCTGCCGAAGATGATGCGCTGGGCGGTGGCAAATTCAAAACGGTTCATCGGCTCAGCGTCATGACGCATTCGAGGTGCTTCGTCTGCGGGAAGAGATCAAAGGGCTGCACGGTGCCGAGTTTGAAACCGGCCTCGGTGAAGAGCACGAGGTCGCGCATCTGCGTGGCGGGATTGCAGGAGATGTAAACGACGCCTTTGGGGCCGAAGGCAAAGAGCTGCTGCAGGAACTCGGGGCTGCTGCCGGCGCGCGGTGGATCAATGATCACCACGGTGTCGGCTCCGGCATGCGGCACGTCTTTGAAAACGTGCTGGGCATCGGCGGCGATGAAGCGACAGTTGGCAAGCTCATTAATCTCAGCGTTGTGCGCAGCTTTTTTGACGGCGGTTTCGGAGATCTCGACGCCGATGACATTCTCGAAATCACGCGCGGCGCTGATGGCGAAGAGGCCGCTGCCGCAGTAGGCATCGACGAGATGCTTTGCGCCCGTGGCTTTGGCTTCGTCGATGGCATGGCGGACGAACTTGGGCAGGATGAAAGGGTTGTTCTGGAAGAAGTCACCGGCCTGAAACTCGAAGCGGACACCGTCCACGTCCTCGATGGCGATTTCATCGGGCCGAGTGAGGACGCCGTTGTTCGCCGCGCGCATGAGCAGTGTGGCCCCGTTCTTAAACTCGGCAGAGTTCGCACGAGCGCGCTCGCGCACGGTGGCAAGCTGCGCGTTGAGCTCGGGCATGGCGATGGGGCATTGCTCAACATCGACCATGGCATTGCGAGTGCGGGCGCGCAGGAAGCCGATGGCACCGATGCCACCCTCCTTCGGGCGCTGAAAGTGGGGCGTGATCTTGGAGCGGTAGCCGTATTGCACGGGTGAGGGGATCACCGGGCATACAGGGTGCTCGATCTTGGCCATGTGCTTGAGGAGGTCAGCCACCTGACGCTGCTTCCAAAGCAACTGCTCTTCATACGCGAGGTGCTGGTACTGGCAGCCGCCGCACTGGCCAAACAAGGCGCACTGCGGAGAGACTCGGTTCGGTGACGGTTCGATGACTTCGACGAAGTCGGCCTCGCTGTAGTTCTTATGATTGCGGAAGACGCGGCACTTCACCAGCTCTCCAGCGAGCGTGAACGGCACAAAGACGACCCAGCCATCGACGCGGGCAACTCCGGCCCCTTCGTTGGTAAGGCTTTCGATACGGACGTCCAACTCCTGGTGATAGGCGAAGGGATGAGGATTGAATTTGCGCGGCGGTTGCATGCTTCGCGTTATTTCTTCACGGGATCATCCAGTGTCATGTAGGTGCGGCCTTTGACCTCGCCGTTGGCGGGATTGATGGATTCAATCCGCAACTCCTTCAAGGTCGTCGCACCATCCACTTTCTGCACCTTGGTCACCTGGTAGCGTTTCACGATCTTGCTGTTGCGATCAAAAGCCGCCATCTTCGCCGCGCCGCCGCTGCCCTGATGCACCCAGAGATCAACGACATAGTAGGGGCCTTGGCTGCTTGGATTTGTCACTCGCACAATCCAGCATTTCTGGCCACTGACGCGGTCTTCTCCCATGAGCTGGGGGTGCGGCCAGTAGAGAAAGCCGAGGGAAAGATCTTCGTAGTTGAATTCCATGCCGCGAACTTTGTCGCCGTGCTGGCTGCTCGGCACCACGGATGAGCCCCCCTGACGTACCTGATAGAGAGTGGCTGGCTCTGTGTTCAAATCGAGATGCACGATCTCTGGCGGCTGGTTTTTAAACAGGAAGCGCATGACCTTATCTTCCATAGTGAGCGTCAGCGGCTCGGTGCGGCCGGTGGCGTCGTCACGCAGCTCGCCGTTCATTTTGTGGTTTTGCAGAGCGTAGCTCAGGCGCACGATGCGCAGGATTTCCTCGGCGGTTTTCGGCTGGGCATCCTCGGCACGCAGCACGGATGCAAGCAGCAGCGGGAGCAGGAAAAGACGTTTCATAAGAGTGGGTGGAATGGAGACGACGCTTTGACATGCGGGCGGCGTCCTCTATTCAATGCGCTCAACCACCATGCAGCGCCAGCGCTTTCTCTTTGCCGCCCTGGGCCTGCTCACGCTCTGGCGCTGGGCTCTGCTGCCGACGCTGGAACTCGCGCCGGCTGAGGCGCTGGCGGTTTTCCATGTGAAACATGGCCAGTGGGGTGGTTTTTTTGAGATTGGACCGCTGGTGCCTTTGTTTGCCAAGCTGGGCATGCTGATCGGCGGGGAGGGTGAATTTGGGGTGCGTTTTTTTGCACCGTTGCTCGCGCTGGCAGCTTCGCTGCTGATCTGGCGCATGGCGCGTGAGCTGTTTGATGAGCAGATCGCGGGCTGGGCGGTGGTGATCGTGAATGTGCTGCCCGCCTTCAACCTCGCCGCCGTCACGCTGACGCCGGCGACGTTTGCCTGCGTACTTGTGCCGACTGCGGCGCTCAGTGTGCGCACAGCGCTGTGCAAGGAAGATCCGCAGCACCGGGCGTGGTGGGTGGCTACGGCGTGCGTGGCGGGTACGGCGCTGGTGCAGCCGCCCGCTTTGGCAACGATGGCGGCCGTGGCGCTTGTATTTGCCCTGCAAGGGGGGCTGCGACTTCCGGGTTTCAGGAGGATCGTGGTGGCGTGGTCGGTGGTGGTGATGGGCTGGCTGATCTGGCAGGGAGGACATGGCTGGCCGGTGTTCGCAGCGGGGCAGTGGCTGCCTGAGTGGAGAGTAATTCCGAATCTGTTGCGGTGGGTGTTTCTCGCCTCTCCGCTGCTGCTCACGCTCTTCGTGCTGGCGGTGCGTGCGGGATTTTCCAGCGGCATGCTGCACACCAGCCGGAGCCTGCCTTTGACGATGCTGCTGCCGCTGGCGGCACTCGACTTCTTCTATGGCCCGCATGAAAACTGGCCGAACACGGGCGGCGTGGTGTGGATGGTCTTTGCTGCGGTGGTTCTGGCGCATCGCAGCACGGTCGCCCGCACGGCGGTGATCGAGCAGAAAATCAGCCTGCGGACCATCACGATCGTGCTGGCCGCATTGCAAAGCGCGTTTTTGCTGCAAACGGACCTGCCCCGGACGCTGGGACTGACGTGGCCTTTCTCACAAAATCCCAGTGCAACGACAGAATACACCCATGCATTCACTGCTGATCCATCCAAGGCGATGCGTGGCTGGCGAGAGAGCGCCAGAGTTGTCTCTGCCGTGCTGGCGCAGGCGGGTGGAGATGGGAACTGGTTCGTGCTTGCTGGTGACTGGCCACTCGCGGTCGAGCTCGATCACTATCTCGGCCGGGCCGAGGCGGTGCAGTCGCCTGCCAATGATCTGAGCGCTTTTGCCGGCCGGAGTGCACTCTTTGTGACCGAGGACCGGGATGCGAAAGCCCTGCCTGATTCGCTGAAAAGGCGGTTTCAGCGTGCCGAGCTGCTCTCCGTCGCCCGGGTCATGCATGCGGGGAATGAGGTGAGATGGCTGAAAATCTTCGCTTGCCACGATTATCGTCCGCCCGACCTTTGACGCCCTTTTCGCCCGCCCATGCCCTCGTCTCCCGCCATCTCTGTTGTCGTGCCTCTTTATAATGAGGAGGACAATGTCGTGGAGATGCAGCAGCAGATCGACGCAGTGCTGAGCGGACGCGACTACGAACTGGTGCTCGTCGATGACGGCTCGAAGGATCAGACCCTGGCCCGAGTGCAGCGTGGCGAGCGTGTGCGGGTGATCGTGTTTGAAAAAAACAGCGGCCAGAGCGCCGCGATGCATGCAGGGATCAATGCCGCGCTGGGGGATGTGATCGTCACGCTCGACGGCGATCTGCAAAACGACCCTGCTGACATTCCCGCGATGATCGCGAAGCTGGATGAAGGCGGCGGCTATGACCTCGTCTGCGGCTACCGTGCCAAGCGGAAGGACACGACGTTCAAACGCCTGCAGAGCCGCATTGCCAATTTTGTGCGCTCGCGCTTTGTGGGTGACCATGTGCGTGACACGGGCTGCACGCTCAAAGTGATGCGCCGCGACTGCCGGGAGGCCCTGCTGCTCTTCAACGGCATGCACCGCTTTATTCCCGCCCTCATCCGCAACATGGGCTGGCGCGTGACCGAAATGCCGGTGAACCACCGCCCGCGCATCCACGGCGTGAGCAAATATGGCTTTGGCAACCGGGCGCTGCGCGCGACGATGGACATGTTTGGCGTGCGCTGGTTGAACAGCCGGCGCACCCGCTATGTCATTCGTGAGGAGCGGCGCGGCTGATGCGTTTCTGTTGTTGACGAGACAACTGCTTCGCAGCCATGCTGTGCCACAGCACCAAGGATGAACCTACGCGAACAACTGCGACTACTGCTGCCCGAAATCCTGCCGCATGATCCTGCGGACTCGATCAAGGGCACCGAACTCATCCGACTCGTGCGATTGCGCCTCGGTGAAGGCTACAGCGACGCCACGCTGCGCTACCATTTTTCCATCCTCAGCTACGATCCCACTTCTCCCATCGCGAAGGTGGATCAGGGACAAGGCTACTACCAGCGGCAGAAAAAAACGCTCTCCGGCAGCAATGGAATCAGCCGCCAGGGTCTCTTCGACAGCGAGCTGGGCGAGAGCGATCAGTGCTGGTCGCGTTACCTGCGCATGGTCGCCATCTATGAGCGGCTCTGCCTGCAGCGCTCGCGCTATCCTTTCCTGCTCAATCGTAACAGCAGCGGCACCCCCAGCATGGAAGGTGAATGGGACATTCCTGATCTCGTGGTGGCCGACTGGGATCTCGACACGGGCAGCGACGATGCTCCACGGTTTGATGCGGCGATGCTCGACCTTCGACGCCATCTTGGTGGCCCCGAAGTGGGGCTGGCCGGGGTGCAGCTCAAGCTCAGCGTCGCGCCTGACACCTTCAGCGCTGACTTTTTCCAGGCGCTCAGCTCCACACGCTGGACGTTGCAGAGCGAGATCGTCATTGCCGAAGGTCTGAATGACGAGGCGCTGGTGGATGCCCTGCGAAGCCTTGGTCATCAGTTTGGTGTGGGAATCAGCAGCCTTGGCATTCCGCTCAACGTGCTGGATGACCTGCCCTCCGCCAAGGAGCTTCGCGCCATGAGCGCGGCGGAGTTTGAGGCGGTGCACAATCTTTTGCGCATTCAGAAGATCACGCTGCCGACATCACGTCCGACGCTTGATTGGACGGCGCTGAACACGTTGCGGAAGAAGCATGACTCTGTGGCTGACCTGGTGCGGTGGCTTTCTGAGTGTCTCGCGAAGCGGCAGCCGGAGTGGGTGGGCGGGGTGGTGAGGTAGTTATCTGCATCGTCGAACAGAATGAGTGCGAAAATCACACTTGGGCCGGAGCACGATGAAGCGATTTTTATTCGCCTTCGTCGAGTTGTAGAATCCCTTGATGGTTCCATTCATAGTCCGTCGTGGGCGTTGGCAGGCAGTCAGGAAATTTCGACATGGAGCATTACACTCCCAGACGGAGAATTGATCGCAACATCAGAGACCTACATGGGACTATCCATTGAAGGCCCGACGGCCCCAGTTCAGCGAGTCGCTGGTGCATTCAATTCGAGCGTGAAGAAGAGCAGTCATCTTTAATGAATACCTGACGATTGATTGAACGAGCATCCAATGAAAGACAGCCCTGGTCCAGACTCCTTTGAGAAGCGGCTTCGCTTCGGATGTGGTTTTATGTTCGGTGGTTTTATCGGCTTTCTCTTCGGTCTGCGGGAGATCGCAGCGTTTACGGGAATCTTTTGGGCGTTCGTCGTGGGTGTTGCGCTGGTCTTTGGCTTTGTCGCGATGCGGCAAGGAGATGAGTTCTGGCACAGCTTGCCTGACTGGCTGCGATGGTGGTGAGTGAAGGCCGGTTTGATGGCTGATATGCAGGGCGCTCATGTAAGATTATTAATCGTGAGTTTAGGAGCTGGCGGCACACTCTTCGCGCGGCGGTGCTCAGTGAAGACGCTGCTGGTGGGCGTGGTGTGTGGCGAAATTATGGGTTTGCTTCCCGGTGGTGTGCTGCTGACCCAGGGGAGCACTGGCTAAAGCTCGGCACCCCTGGGCTGTATTCCGCAGCCCTTTCAGGGCTGGTGTGTGGCGGAGCGGAGTGGCGAAAGAGAGAGTCATCCACGCAAGAAAACGCAGAGCTCCCGGCATCCTGGAAACAACGAAACATTGCCTTAGCCGAGCGCCAATCATGCCTGCGATCCTTTTAAATCTAAATGCACGAATTGTTGTTTCGGCAGGAAGATTGCTGCGCAAGTGGGGGAAATGATTTCATTCTCATCCACGTTGACTGAAGACGCATGACCCGACGTACCTTTCTCACCTCAGCTGCTGCTTTTGCGGCTGCGCTGCCCTCATCAGGTGCCTTGCGGGGGAAGAAGATGGGGATCGTGATTCATTCGTACTGGAAGCGCTGGCAGGGGAAATATTCCAACCTCAAGTACCCGCCGTTTGAGCATGCGCTGGATGTGCTGGATCATGTGCGTGATCTTGGGGTGGGATCGTTGCAGACTCTGGTGGGTGGCTGGACGAGTGAGTTTGCGGGGAAGGTGCGCGCGACGTGTGAATCCTACTGCATGAAACTCGAAGGCAGCATCACCCTGCCGAAGAATGAGAGCGATGTGGTGCGCTTTGAGCAGGAGGTGCGCATCGCGAAGGAAGCGGGAGCCACGATTTTTCGTTCGGCCACCGGTGGTCGGCGCTACGAGCTGTTTTCCAGCCTGGAGGATTTCAAGCATTGGAAGGATGGGGCTTTTAGATCCATGCAACTGGCCGAGCCTGTCCTAAGGCGGCAGCGGGTGAAGATTGGCATCGAAAACCACAAGGATTTTCATGCTGCGGAGCTTGCGGAGATGCTGGGCCGGCTGAGCAGCCCGCACGTGGGTGCGTGTGTGGATACTGGAAACAGCATTGCCTTGCTGGAAGACCCGATGACGGTGGTCGAAACGCTGGCTCCCTTCGCAGTGACCACGCACATCAAGGACATGGCGGTGCAGGAGACGCCAACGGGTTTTCTGCTGGCGGAAGTGCCGCTGGGCGAGGGCATTCTAGATCTTCCGCGCATGCTGGCCTTGTTTGAGAAGTACAATCCGCAGATCGACTACCTGCTGGAAATGATCACGCGGGAACCGCTCGACATTCCCTGCCTCAAACCGACCTACTGGACCACTTTCCCCGACAAACCCGGCACCGAACTTGCCCGAACACTAACGATGGTGCGCGAGCATCAAGCTGCGAAGATGCCCAAGACCACGGGGCTCAACCTTGAGGTGGCGCTGGAATTGGAAGAGAGCAACATCGTGAAATGCCTGCGTCAGGCGGGAGACAATTATGGGTTCACGCCTACGCTGAAGCCGAAAGGCCACGCGAAGAAGGATGAGCATTGAGTGGCCGCAAAGAGGCGCAAAAGGGGCAAAAAATCGGAGTGGGCCTGAATTTGAGCGGGGTTAATTTTTGAGGGATCTTGCGGGCATTCCTCCTTGCATCCATGATGCGAGGGTCCGTGTCCGAACTTCCTCCAACCGCCGCCTCCACTCCCATTCACGACGCCAAGATGGCGTTGCAGAAGTATTTTGGTTTTCGTGAGTTTTTGGACGGGCAGGAAACGGTGATGGCGAGCATCCTGAGCGGGCGTGACACGATGGTGATCATGCCGACTGGCGGTGGCAAGTCTCTCTGCTACCAGCTTCCTGCGATGGTGATGGAAGGTGTGACCGTCGTGGTGAGCCCGCTCATCGCCTTGATGAAGGATCAGGTGGATGCGCTGGAGCGGCGCGGCATCCCTGCCACGCTGATCAACAGCTCGATCTCGCTGGGTGAGCAGCAGGAGCGCATCGAGGCGCTGCGGCGAGGAGACTACAAGCTGGTGTATGTGGCGCCGGAGCGCTTTCGCAGCCGTGCGTTCACGAATGCTCTGCGGCAGGTGCAGATCGCGCTGGTGGCGGTGGATGAAGCGCACTGCCTCTCGCAATGGGGGCATGATTTTCGACCTGACTACATGCGGCTGGGCGAGGCGCTGGCGCAGCTTGACCGGCCCCAGGTCGTGGCTTTGACAGCCACGGCAACGCCGGAGGTGCGGGAGGATATTTTGCAGACGCTGGCGCTGCGCGATCCGTTTGTGACGATCCGTGGCTTTGAGCGTCCGAACCTGAGCCTGAACATCGCGCATACGAAATCGAACGCGGACAAGTATGAGCGGCTGAAGAAAATCATCACGCAGTTCAAGACGGGGATCATCTACTGCTCCACGCGGAAGCGCGTTGAGGAAGTCGGCGAGGAGCTGCGTTCGTGGAAGCTGAAGGTGATCGAATACCACGGCGGGCTGGATGACAAGGAGCGTGAATCGCGGCAGACGAAGTTCATCACCAAGAAGGCCGATGTCGCCGTGGCCACTAACGCTTTTGGCATGGGCATCGACCGATCTGACGTGCGGTTTGTGGTGCACTTCGATGTTCCAGGCAGCGTGGAGGCCTACTATCAGGAGGCCGGACGTGCCGGACGCGATGGGGAGCCTTCGCAGTGCGATCTGTTTTTCAATTTTGCCGACACGAAGACGCAGGAATTCTTCATCGATGGGAGCAACCCAAGCGTGGACATCATCCGCAATGTGTACCAGACGCTGCTGAACGCGGCGGACTCCAACCATGAGGTGCAGGCGTCGATTGATGACATCACGGAGCGATCCGGCGCGAAGAACAGCATGGCGATTGGTTCAGCGCTGAGTTTTCTGAACCGCAACGACTACATCGAGCGTTTTGACATTCCCGGAAAACGCATTCGTGGCACGCGGCTGCTGCAGCCGAATGTGCTGACGCGAGATCTGAAGTTTGACGTGGAGGCACTGCGTGAAAAGGACCGCCGCGACCGCGCGAAGCTCAAGGCGATGGTGGAACTCTGCTATGACGACAAGGCCTGCCGACAGGAGCAGATCCTGAAATACTTTGGCGAGAGCGAAAGCACGCCCTGCGGCACCTGCGATGTGTGCCGGGCGGAAGGGGTGCAGCCGCCGCGTGAAGGGGGAGCGGACGAAGTCACGATGCTGCGGCAGGCGCTGAGCGGCATCGCCCGCATGTCCACGAAGCTGGCGGATGGCACCTGGGAAGGACGGTTTGGCAAAGGGCGCATCATCCAGATGCTGGTGGGTAGCAAGTCGAAGGAGATCGTGGATGCCGGGCATGACCAGCTCACGACCTATGGGCTGCTCAAGGACGTGGGTTCGCATGCGCTGCACCCGTTGTTTGCCGAAATAGAAAAGCTTGGGCTGATCGAGACCAGCAGCGGTGAGTATCCGAAGGTCACGCTGACTTCACGTGGCGCGGAGGTGATGAAAAAAGGCCTGAATGTGAAGATGCGCTGGCCATCGATGCAGGCGCCGGTGACGAAGCCGAAGGGCAAGACGGCGATGAACGAAGAGCTCGCTGCTCGTGAGCTTGGTTTTGATGATGCGTTGTTTGAGAAGCTCAAGCGCCATCGTACCACCCTGGCGGAATCTGAAGGTGTGCCGCCCTACATCATCTTCAGCAATCAAACGCTGGAGTTCATGACGCGGCTGAAGCCCAAGACGATTGAAGCGGGACTCAAGATTCGCGGTGTGGGGGAGAAGAAGGCGAAGGAGTACCTGCCGGACTTCATTCAGATCATCAAGAAGCACGGGTAGCCCCCGGATCAGTGCCTCATCACCGGCCGCTTCACGATGCGCGCCTTTTGAATGATGTCCGCCGGATGCTCCGGGGTGCCGCGATCCATGAAATTGTCGATGCTTTGAGACGCGTCGAGAATGGCACGCACCTGACTGCCGACCGTTGGGGCTGGATTGAGGTAGTCGTCGATACCCGTCACCGCTTTGTAAACGACGGACATTTCGACCACGAAGACATCGTCCAACCGGTAAAACTCGCTGCCAGTGAGCAACCCAGAACCCGTTTTACCGGTGGGTGACGCCGGCGAAGCTGGACGCAGAGTTTTGTAGAGGCGTGCACGGCTGACGGGAAATTCGAGGCTATACAAACGGCGCTCATAATACTGACGGCGACCGTATTCATCACGCGGCAGTGAGTCACAGCCTGCGCTGGTGAGGATGAGCAGGAGCAGCAAAAAGGCGTGAATGGATTTCATGGTAAACAATAAACTTTAGCCTGCTCAAAGAGCGTCAATGAATTCTGCGGCGGAGATTCCAGCCTGCCGGAGCACTCCTGCAAGCGTGCCGATTTTGATCTCTGAGTGATTGCAGCCATCAGCACCACGCTTCATTACGATATGACTGCCCTTTTGACGAGTCACCTCGAAACCCAGCTTCTGCATAGCACGCACGGCTTCTCTACCCGAAATATGGGGGAGTTTAGGCATGTGAGAGCTCGAAGGTTGTCATGAGCGAATGCCCCAGAATGCGACGTTGAGGAAACTCTTCGAGAAAGAGTTCTGTGGCTTCACGCAGATTTTCAACCGCTTCGGCAACAGATTCGCCTTGGGTCGTGGTTCCAGTTTCGGGGTTGAAGGCAACATAGCCACCTTCTTCGGCCGGTGTGAGCACAGCTGTCAGTTGCATGCGGTGAATGTGACGGACAGACCGGACTAATCAAGCCTGCATTATCCGACTCATTTTGGCTTCACCGCCGTACTGAATGCGGAAGCTTCGCCAGATTTGGGTATGGCGGTGAGAGCCTGATAAAGGCCGGTCTCAGAGGGGAGCTTGGCAAATACTTCGTTCCGCACGGCATCGGCGATGCCTGCATCGGGATGTTGCAGGCCTATGCTGGCGAGGGCCAGAACATCACTGACCGCAGGGTGCGGTGCAGACTCGACGAGGAGCTGCTGCGCGCGATGGGCGGCAGGGATGTCATCAAGCTGCATGGCAAGGGCGGCGATGCGGCGCAGCGTGGCCTCATCCAGCTTGTCAGCGGGAATGGACTCGAGTGTGTGCAAGGCCTGAGGAGGTTGCCCAGCAGTTTGCTGCAACTGCGCGAGCTGCTGCAATGCGGGGACATCGTCTGGAAAGCGTTTGAGGAATTCTTGCCACAGCATCGCAGCAGCAGATTCTCCCCGCAGCATGATGTCGAGCTTCGTGAGCAGCTTCCAGCCTGCACGGTCATCGGGCGATGACTGGAGATGCGGAGCAAGCAGCGCACGCGCTGCTGCTGGAGCATCGCCGTCTGCAAGTGCCTGCGCCAATTGGGGGATGGAGAAGCGGCCTTTCAGGCTGGCAAGCAGTTCGGTAAATTCTTTGCCGCGTCCAATCTGTGTCGCCAGCGCCTGCAAACGCGCTAGGACATGCGTTCCGCCGACGGCGGCAAGGCGGAAGAACAGCTCGCACGCGATGCTGGTCTGATGATTGAGATCCGCGATACTGGACCCTTCGTTTAACCATCGACGATATTCGGGATCAATGGCTTTTCCTGAAGCGAGGTCCTGCAGCGAGCGCTGATGGTCGGAGTAAGAGCGCAACTGGAATTCGATCCAGGGCAGCAACTCGGCTGATTCGCCTCCGGCCCGGGTGGCCAGCAACGCCCGCTGCATGAGGCGCGTAGGGAGGCTAGCCGCAGGTTTCAGCGCACGCAGCGCATCGAGCGAAAGGCGGCTGGCTTCAGCATATCGGCCACCTTCCAGCAGTAGGCTAGTCTGTAGATCGAGCGCGTCTTCACGCTGAGAAGCATCTAGGCGAGGATGCGCGGCATCGAGCCAATCATTCACGACCCGCAAGGCCGCTGCCGGACGCCGAGCGACGCGTGCTGTTTCCGTGAGCCTCAGCACATTCTGCCAGGTGGCGGCGGGAAATTCACACACGCGCTCATGGATGGCCACGGCCAAGCTGAGTTCGTCGGTTCGAATGGCCTGCGAAGCGAGGAGTTCGAGCGCTTCGATCTTGTCCGTTTCCACGATCCGGTCACCGGCGGCAGAGATGAACAGGCGGCTGTCATCCATGAGCGGTGCATCAGCACGTGTGAGCTCAACAAACAGCAGCGCGGTGTTTAGCGGGCAGGGCGCATGAAGCGGCCCATTCTGCACCGTGAGTTGGCGGACCCGCTGTTCAGGCACCAACTTCTGCCAGGCCTGTAGAGCCTGGACTTCGGCGTCCGGCAGCAGCGCCAGTTGAAACACGGCGGCCTGCTGCAAATGCTTGGGGGCATGGGACAAGCTAGTGGCGATGGCGGTGCGAGTGACCGCCAGTGAAGGGTCCGCCCCTGGAAGGGACACATCGTTCGCACGCAGTCGCCAACCCCAAGCTATGGCGAGCATGGAGTAGGAAAAGATGAGCAGGAAAGCATGGCGGAAACTGAGTGACATGAGGGCAGGGGAAAGTGCGTAAATCAGCGCATCGCGGCGTGCGTAGCGGGTGGCAGAGACTGAAAGGAAACCGTGGAGCAGCAGGCGAGTTCCAGATGAACCAAACCGCTACCGTCCGCGTTCGCAGTGTAAGGGCGGCCATTTTCAAGATAGGCGCATTGTCCACGCGGCTCGAAACCACCCAGCACGATCTCTACGGGGCGCAAATCACGCACCTGGAAGGTGGCGCGGCGTGAGGTCAGTTCCAAAAACTCAACCGAGGTGCTGCATTCGGCGAGATGGACGTACTGCGCTGATTTTTCCCGCGTGAGCACGAGTTCGGTGCGTGCCTTGCCCATGGTGTGGATGTAGATCTGCCCCTGATGGACGTTGTAGCCTGAAACTCCCTGGCAGCGCGCCATGTCAGGCACACCTGCATTCGCGGGCAGACGCAGGGTGCGGCAGTCGCCAGCGTTCAGGATGATCCAATGATCCGCTCCTGCACGCAGGACGCGAGTGTGGTGTGCATCACGCACACTTGCGGCATAACCTGCAGCGGTCATGGCATGCAGCGGCTCACTAGCGCAAGCATCTAAGGTTTTTTTGAGCGAAGCAATGCCTGCTTCGGTGCGCACATCCGCGAAGCTAAAGCGCAGAGCGAACGGCTCCAGCCGAATGGCATTGGAGGAAGATGCCAAGACTGGGCTGCTGATGGGATCAACGCTGGATGACATCGCAAGGCTCTCAACCTTCATGGCGCGGCAGTAGCTCAATGCTTCGTCCGTAGGAATGGCATTCGCAGGCCAAAGCATGAGGTTCACCGCCTTGTTCAGCGGCAGCAAGCGGCGATGAATATAACTCATCGAGCCAGCGATCTCACGCTGCATGTCGTGGCGGGTGGTTTGTGCCCGGTCATTCAGCGCGCTGGTGATGTCGATGCCAGCGGTCCACTGACTGGGACGAGACAGCGAATTGGAAGCCGCTTGAATCTGCGGCATTTCAAAGATGCTGCGCGCAACATGTTCAAGCCGTGCCGCTTCATCCGCCTGCTGACTAGGCAGCCAGGCACGAATTTCTGCCTCACAAACGGAAACAGTCACCGGCAGCAGATAGTGGTCCAGAATGCGGTCGCGCATGACCTCGGCACACAGCGGGAAGCCTGGAAGTGTTGAAGATGTGGAGAAACCCGTGCTGTCGATGTGGCTGTAAAACACCCGACGGCCTTCGCGCGTCGTGGTGTCGGGCACCGGCAGGTTGTGGTCAGCTCCGAGCCATTGGGCTAGGAAGGCTGGAAGGTCGAGCTGGGAGGTCGTGGCCTGAGCTGCTGGGTCAATCCACGCGCCACCCCAACTGGTGAGGAAGGCCTGGTCAAAGTGATGCTCGGAACCCATGGCATCCTGCCCATGCAGAGCCAGCACGATGTGGGCGTCTGCGGGAGCTGTGAGATCAAGAAAGCCAGACGAATGCGAGGTGATTTTCGTATTCATGCGCAGCAGGGCGGCATCCATGGCAACCACGTTTGTTTTGACGAGCCGTGGTGCCGGACTCGCACTGCCACTGAGGCCGAGATGCTGCATGGCCAGATGGCGGGCAGCACTGTCAGTCCATGGCATGCCGGTGAGCAGCAGAGGAGTCTTGTGGGTACGCAGCGAAGGCAGCCTAGCGGCCAGCGCGCGCTGCTGCTCAGCGCTGAGGATCAAACTGGAGTCGAGAATAACGGCGGCGAAATCCTCGGCTGCTGGCAGCAATTCTGCGCCGCTGGCCTGGCGAAATTCAAGCTCGCAGCCCAGCCATTCCAGCGGCTGACGCAGAAGGCGTGCAGTGGTGGTCGCGGCAGCAGGAGCGGATTTTTCGCCCACATGTTTTTCATCCCAACCATGCAGCACCAGCACACGCCGAGAGACCTCCTCTAGCGGGCCGAGATTGATCCCGCTCAGCGCAGGGGTGGTGACAAACGGCAGAGCGCCCAGACTGGTCAGACGCTGCGCGGCCTCGCGGCGTGCGGGGCGGTCATTGGCAGAAGCGTAATCCACAGCAAAGACGCGCATGCCCTGCATCTGAACGGTGCGAATTTGGCGTGAGAGGTGCAGTGTTTCTGCGATGGGCGTCCAGTCCACCATGCCATCTCTGCCTTCACGAGTATAAACGCCGAGGGCGAGAAAGCCGTTGGCGACGCGAACGGCTTCGATGCCAAGTCCCAGACGAAGATCGAGCAGGAGATGCTTGTCGGGATAACGCTGGTGAAGTGTGGCGGCGAGGGAGAGAACGGCGCTGCGAGCTGCTGGACTGGATGCTTCAGCACCACCGAAACTGAGGACAAAACCATCAAAGCCCTTCTTAGCCGCCGGATCAGCGAGAGATTCGATCACCCAAGACACCCATTGGGCGTCCGTGGGATCGACACTGCGGACCTGCGGGTCTGCGACGGTGGGCTTTGCCGCCATCTGACGGCTGGCGCTCAGCATGGCGGCTTGCGATCCGGTGCGAAAATGGGCCACGTCGAGCAGCGCGTAGTAGTGGTTCCCCTGCGCATGACCCGGCTCCATGTCGAGTTCCGCCTGTGGATTCAAAATGGACAGGTCAAACGCGGCAAGCGAGCGGGCATCCGGGCGCAGGGATTGATCGACAAACAGGCTACGGTAGGTCGGCAGTTCTGCGGCCATTCCCGTGATACCCAGCAAACACGCAATCCATAATTTCGAAAGCAGGCCTGACGAGGAGCGTGGGAGCCGGGAGGTGGGTGCTGCGGAGTGCATGACAGTGTGCGTTAGGCTTTCAAAACTGCGAACACTGTCACGATAGAGTTTCAATAACTGGAAGCAATGCACGAGGCGGCGCTTTACAAACAAATTACCTCCCTGACAGGACTCAGAAATCAGTCGCCAACCCCCTCGTCAGGAGGATCATCACAAGCATCATGGCAGGCTCTCCCATCCGCACATTCGCCGAAGGCATTTTGATTGACCAGCCCTGGGGCAAACTCACTTGGCTGGCTTCCCGTGAGATGGGAAATTCCACCACCATGACTCTGGGTCATGTGATCATCCCGGCGGATCAAACCAATCCGCGCCACCGCCACCCGAACTGCGATGAAATCCTGCACCTCCTCAAGGGCAAACTGGAGCACAGTCTCGGCGATCAAAAATTCCTCCTCAACCCCGGCGACACCATCTCCATCCCCGCCGGTCAGTGGCACAATGCCCATGCGCTGGACGGCCAGGACGCGGAGATGATCATCTGCTTTTCATCAGCAGACCGGGAGACGGAGTTTGAAGGGTGAAGGCAGCGGGCCTCCCAGGTGCCATTCTTTCAAGCTGCATCCTTTCCCTGCCAGGCGCACCCCAGTTCCTCGGCGGCTTCCTGCAGCCTGCGGTCACTGGTCCAGAGCGGCACATGGTTGATCAGGCAACTGGCCAGAATCTGAATGTCGTTCCAGCCGATTCCTCGTCCGTAAAGATGCCGGTTTTCGATCAGCACCAGTGATTCACGTTCTGTTGCGGCCTGGATGATTTGCATCTCACGCAAATCGGTCAGAAATTGAGCGCGGTTGGCGAGGCTTCCCGTCGTCAGTTCACCGATGACGATCCAATGCATCATGATCTCGCCCCGCCAGAGCATCTGGGCCAGCGCTTGATCCTTGCCACGCAGGAAATTGATCCAGACGTTGGTATCAGCGAGCACCATAGACGGCAGGTTCTTCGGCGACTTTGAGCGTGGGTGTCCCGAGAGGGGCAGCATCGTGCCTCCTTCGCGGGGGCACCGTCAAATCTGGCATAGAGCCGCCCAACGCGGACAATCTCCTGGCGGATTCTCTGTGGACCAAGGCCTCCAAACCCATATGCACCAATCTGGTTTTTTCGGTGACGCCGGTCAAACTGCTGGCCTTGGCAAAAAGACCGTCTTCGATGATCAATGTCGTTCTCATGCAGATATATATGCATATGAATGCGACTCAATCAATGCCTTCCTTGGGTTTCTTTACCCCTTCGTCACCACCTCATCGAGGTTCAGCACCAAGTTTGCTACCATGGTCCAGGCGGCGAGTTCGGCGGGATTGAGTTTTTCATCGGGCTTGGATTCGCCGTAGCTGACGGCTTTCTTCGCTTCTTCGGGCTTGGCGATATAGGAGGCCAACTGCTTGTCGAAGTCCTGGCGGATGATCTCGGCTTCCTGGGCGCTGGGGAAACGACCGGTGGCGCTACGGAAGAGGGCGGTGATGCGCGCGTCGGTGCTGGTGTTGGTTTGCATGACGTGCTGGGCGAAGTTCCGTGCGGCTTCAAAGAACTGGATGTCGTTCATGAGGGTGAGCGCCTGCAGCGGCGTGTTGCTGCGTTCGCGGCGCAGGCAGTAGCTCTCGCGGTTCGGCGCGTCGAAGGAGGTCATGTTCGGCGGCGGTGCGGTGCGCTTCCAGAAGGTGTACATGCTGCGGCGGTAAAGCGATTCACCGTGGTCCTGGATGTAGTTGCGGGTGTTGCTGCCGCCGAAGCCGACCGGCTCCCAGATGTTTTCCGGCTGGTAGGGTTTCACGCCTTTGCCGCCGATCTTGGGGCTGAGCAAACCGGACACGAATAAAGCCTGATCACGCACGGCTTCGGCATCGAGACGGAAACGCGGACCACGGGCCAGCAGGCGGTTCTCCGGGTCTTTTTGCATCACTTGGTCAGAGCATTGCGCGCTCTGCCTATAGGTGTGTGAGGTGACGATCATCCGCACGAAGGCCTTCATGTCCCAGCCGCTTTCGCGAAATGTCACGGCCAGCCAGTCGAGCAGTTCGGGGTGGCTCGGCGGCTCGCCCTGGGAACCGAAATCGTTGCTCGTCTTCACGAGGCCGATGCCGAAGAACTGTTGCCACAGGCGGTTTACCTGGACGCGCGCGGTCAGCGGATGCTGCGGACTGACGAGCCATTTGGCGAGATCGAGGCGGGAGTAATCTGCCTGAGCTGGGAGCGGCGGGAAAATGGCCGGTGTGCCGCGCGTGACCTTATCCTTCGGTTTGTCATACTGACCGCGCTCCATCACGAAGCTATCGCGTTTTTCCGGCAAGTCGGCCATGATGAAGGTAGCGGGAATCACATCATCCAAAGTCTTCCTTTTGGACTCCAGCGCGAGCTTCTCGCCACGGGCACCTTCCACTAGGCTGCGTGCCCCTTGGTACTCGTTTTCAAACCACCACTCCTTAAGCCGCGTGACTTCTTTCTCGGACCACTCGACAGCCTTTTTGCCGCGCACGAGAGTCTGCAGATCGTTGGGTAGTTCGGCGACGCGCTTGCCCTGATTTTTTTCGATCCACTTGCTCCACGACCACTGCGGATCTTTCGCCGGATCAACGCGTGAAGTCATCACCAGCCGGTCCCAATAAACCGTGCCACCGAATTGCGTGAAGGCATAACCGCTCACCTTAATGCCTGGCTTCAGGCCCAGTTTCTCTGCGGATACTTCGAGCTTCACCCACTCACCGGCTTTGGGAAGTTCACCCATTTGCACCTTCTCCGGCGTACGCACCTGGCCGAAGGGAATCGCCCCCTCTTGACCCCAGACCGCACGGTGATTCCAGCCAGCCGTGTGGAACTGCAGCATGATCGCCTTGGGTGGATTCGCTGGGTCGATGTAGCATTCCACGCTGAGCTTGCCATTCGGCGGGATGTCAAATTTCGCGCCATTCGCGAAGAAGTCCTGCGCCACACCTGTGGCGGTGCGTTTCAGTGCTGCATTACCGCTGAAGACTGGACCTTTGTCCTTGGTGATGATTTGAGTGGGCTCTCCTGAGAAGTCCGCCTTCACGGGAAAAGCATCCTCAAACCAGACGAGTTCGCTGGTCTGCACCGGGGGTGGCGGGGTCTGCGTGGCGGGGTCGGTGTAGTTCAGTGTCTGGATCGCCGCCTTGATCTTGGTCTGTGTGGCTGCGATGTTTTGATCCAGTTCCGCGATCTGCTTTTTCTGGTCGGCGGTGCTCAGGCGGAGGATCGGCGGTGTGAGCAGAATGTTGCCATCCATCGCGGGATCAGCAGTGCTGTTGAAGAAGGCGTAGAGCGAATAAAACTCCTTCTGCGAGATCGGATCAAACTTGTGATCGTGGCACACGGCGCAGCCAGCGGTGAGTCCCATCCACACTGCCACCGTCGAGTCCGCACGATCCACGGCGTAGCGGAAAATGAACTCCTCATTGATGCTGCCGCCTTCACTGGTCGTGACGTTGCAGCGGTTGAATCCGGACGCGACCTGCTGGTCCACCGTGGCATTGGGTAGCAGATCCCCCGCAAGCTGCCAGATCGTGAACTGGTCGTAGGGCAGATTGGCATTGAAAGCACGCACCACCCAGTCGCGGTACGGCCACATGCTGCGCTCGTTGTCGAGGTGCAAGCCGTGGGTGTCTGCATACCGAGCCGCATCCAGCCAGAAGCGGCCCATGTGCTCGCCGTAGCGTTCGGATTTCAGCAGCCGGGCAACGACTTTTTCATACGCATCAGGACTTGTGTCAGCGAGGAAAGCATCGACTTCCGCCAGCGTGGGTGGCAGGCCGGTGAGATCGAGCGTGACACGGCGAATGAGCGTCTCCTTCGAGGCTTCGGCCGATGGGGACAATCCCGCTTTGGTCAGCCGCTCCTGAATGAACGCATCGATGCCGTTCTGAACCGGTCCTTTGACCGCAGGCGGAGCCGCTTTGACGGGTGGTTCAAAGGCCCAGTGTTTCTTGTACTCCGCGCCTTCCTTGATCCAGCGCTGCAATATCTCGGCCTGGGCCGGAGTGATGTGCTTGTTCGACTCCGGCGGCGGCATCACCTCATCCTCATCTTTGGTTAGGATGCGCTGGATGACGGAGCTTGCCTCGGGGCTACCCGGCTTGATGGGAAATACCCCTTCGATGGCCTTGAAAGCGACTTCCGACACATCAAGCCGCAGATCGGCCTTCCGTTTCTTCGCGTCCAAGCCGTGGCAGGCGAAACAGTTGTCACTGAGAATCGGCCGGATGTCGCGGTTGAAGTCGAGCTTCGTCGCCGCAGATGCGGTGGCGGTCAGAGCGGCAGAAACGATGAAGGCACGGAAAAGCATGGGGATGGTGTACGTCCCGGCCTGTGCAGTGCTTTCCAAGCATCACGCATCAAACGCGTAGCGCACCACATGGAAAAACACCGGAGCAGCGAAGCTCAGCGAATCCATACGATCCATGACACCACCGTGGCCGCCGATGGCAGTACCCCAGTCCTTCACGCCGCGGTCGCGCTTGATGGCCGACATCACCAGGCCGCCGGCGAAGCCCATGAGCACGATGATCGCCGCCAAGCCCGCCGCTTGCAGCGGTGAAAAGGGAGTGGCCCACCACAGAGCAGCACCGAGTCCCACGGTTGTCGTGCCCCCGCCGAGCAACCCCTCCCAGGTTTTACCGGGGCTGACTGTGGGCGCGATCTTGTGCCTGCCACAGGTTTTGCCCCACACGTACTGCATCACGTCACTCATCTCCACGACGGCCACGAACCAGAACAGCAGCTTCGCATTCTGACCTTCGAAGCCGGGAATATGGAGCAGCAGCAGAATGGCAGGTGCGTAGCTGATGCAATAGACGCAGACCATCAGGCCCCACTGAATTTTTGCTGTACGTTCCAGGAAGCGTTCGCAGTCACCAGCCATCGCCGTGCGCAGCGGCACCAACAGGAACGCATAGACCGGGATCAAAATGACGAACATGCCGTACCACCGCGTGGCGAGGAAGTAGTAATGCAACGGGGTGATGATGAAGAATACCCAAAACAGCGTCCGGTGATCTCCCGGCTTGGTAGGTGTGAGGGTGATGAACTCGCGCAGCGCCATGAACGATGTGAAGAAAAACATCAGCGTCGCACCCATCGGTCCCACTGCCAGCGCCCCGGCAAACACCGCCACCATGCCCCACCAGGCTTTGGTGCGTGCATTCAGATTAGCCACCGTTGCCCTGGCCGCATCGGAGGTGGCCCGTTTTGCCAGTGCCCAGCCGATGACTGAAGCAAGGACGAGCACGCCCAGCGTGCCACCGAGGAGCCAGAGCATGGCAGGATCAGAGCGGTGTTTCAGGTCCATTGAGAGATTGACAACCATTCCGTTTCTTTTGCAAACTGCTTTAAGCAAACCTCGTTGAAGTCGTCATGAAAACGTCCCGTCGCCTCTCCTTCCTAATCGCAGCCGCCAGCATGGCCTCCCTGCTCAGCGCCGCCGATCTCGGGCTCAAGAACGGCGACTTCACCACGGGCAAGCAGTTCTGGCGTGGCGAAGGCACCGTGGTCACGCTGCCAGATGGTAACAAGGTTCTCGAAATGTCCTCCACCACGCGCCAGCAGAGCCAGGCTTATCAGGAGATCAAAATGGGCACCCTCGTCGAAGTGGAGGTGAAATTCCGCGCACGCTTCATCGGTGGCAAAGGCCAGATGCGTGCAAGGCTGGTGCGGAAAACTGGCGGCAGTACTTTGTTCGCTTTTGACCTCCCGCCTGACGCGGTCTGGCGTGACATCAGCTTCAAACACCAGCGCGAGAGTGTGGATGACGAGCGCAGCCTCATGATCGAAACACTGCCCTACAAAGGGAAGCTGCAAATAGACGACGTATGGGCTGGGGAACCTGGCACCCACACCTCGGCGCGGCCCATGGTTGCCACTTCGACTCCTGAAAGGCCGTCCAAACCCATGCCAACACTGGCACCAGTGCCGATGCCAAAACCAGCCGCAGTACCAACACCGCCTCCCGCAGTTGTGCCAGCAACGCAACCAAAAGTCGTCGCGGGCAAGGAGATGAACCCCGATGTGCCGCTGACGGCTTTGCAGAGTTCCATTCCCACGAACGTAGCGGAAACTGCCGGGGCACCTGGAGCATTCCAAGAGCAACATGCGCGGATCGTCAAGGAATTGACCAGTCAGGATTGGATGTGGTCGCCCACTCGGAATTATTCTGCACCTGTACGCTTCAAGGATGACGGCGAGGTGATTAACAGTGGCACTAATGATGTGAATGGCGACTGGCAGATTGCGCAGGATGGTACGGTCGTTTACCGACGTGGAAATGACCGCTCCTTGATCTGGCTGCTGCGCGTGGCAGCACCCGGACGATTTGAAGGAATTGGCGCGGGTGGCGCTGCCGTCGGCAGATCCGTCATCCTCTCACGTTCGGTCGATGCTGCTCCCGTGCTCGCGAAGTTTGTCGGCACGCAATGGACTTGGGGATCAGGCGGCACTTTCAAACTGGAGCCCGATGGTGTGGCCACGCATTCGGCCTGGAACAAAGCGGGCACTTGGGTGGCGATGAACGACACCACGATTTTTGTGAAGCGCCCCGCCAACGATCCTCCCATGATTGTGGAATTCGATGAAGCCCTCTCCCAGGGCAAGGTCACTTCTCATGTTCCCAGCAGCACCACGATCACACGAATGAAATAGCGGTAGTGGCGTTCGCTCCTCCTGAGTGCATGGCGTATCAAACCTGCCAGGGGCAGCTTTGAGAGACCGCCATTTTCTGCGGCCAATGTTCTTTCGTCGCAGGACCGTCATTGACAGCAGGGGGATTCCATCGCTAGACAGAGCAAACCAGCCTGCATGAACCTGCCAAACAAACTCACTCTCTCGCGCCTCCTCCTGACGGCGGTGTTTGTGGTGTGCTTCTACATCCCTTGGGCAAACACGGTTTCCCTCGCGCTGATCATCTTCGGCATCGCTTCGGCTACTGACTACTTTGATGGACAGATTGCACGGGCGCGTGGGATTGTGACCAACTTCGGCAAGCTCTTTGATCCGCTAGCGGACAAGATTCTCATCGCCGCAGCTTTCGTTCTGCTGTCCTCGGACCAGAACATTCCCGAAGCGGCACGTATGCCGGCCTGGATCACCATTGTGATTTTGTCGCGTGAGTTTTTTGTGACCGGAATCCGTCTTGTGGCGGCGGGTCAGGGAGCGGTGCTGGCCGCTGAAAAATTAGGCAAGCACAAGATGCTGTGGCAGATCCTGACGGTGATTTATTTCATGATGCGCCAGGCAGCGGAGGAGCCCATCTTCGGCTTCATGCGGCCGGCCTTCATGGCAAATCCTGCAACGGAACGCATCGTGGCTTCAGCCGTGGTTTATTTCACCACTTTGCTGACGCTCGTGTCCGGTTTCAGCTACTTTTGGAAAAACCGGCAGTTGTTTGACGATGCCTGAGGGCATTTCCACCCACGCCACTTCTCATGAACGCAGAACAACAACTCGCCGCCCTTGGACTCACGCTGCCTGCCGCGCCACCGCGCGGAGGTGTTTACAAGCCCGTCGTCATCGTCGGAAACATCGCCTACGTCTCCGGTCACGGGCCTTATCTTGGCGATGGGGAATACCTCACTGGCCGAGTTGGCGCAGATCTTGATCTGGAAGCAGGCAAGGCCGCCGCGAAACAGACTGCACTCGCCCTGCTGGCGACGCTGAAAAGCGAACTGGGCAATCTAGACCGCGTGAAACGGGTGGTAAAACTGCTCGGCATGGTCAACTGCACGCCGGACTTTGGGGATCATCCAAAAGTCATCAACGGCTGCAGCGAACTGTTTGGCCAGATCTGGGGCGAAGACTGCGGCATCGGCGCACGCAGCGCCGTGGGCATGGGGTCGCTCCCGGGAAACATCGCCGTCGAGATCGAGGGCATTTTCGAGCTGGATTAAGAGCGTCCAGCCTAGAACGCCGCTCAGAACCAGCACGATCCAAGCCCCAGGCCAGTGCCCCAATTGAACGGCTGGCCAAAGCCATAACCACCACCCCACGGGCGGTTGGTCGTGCTGTAAATGGATGAGGAACTGCGGCTGTAATACGGACTGCTATGGCTGCTGTTTGAATAGTACGGATGCAGGTAATACGATGTCGGCAGTGAGCCAGCGGAGCGGTTGGTTGCTTTCGCGTAAGGCGGGCTGCCGTAATAGCGATAGCGCCTCTTGGCTTCCTCGCTTCGGATCACATAGAAGTAGTGGTCGCGATTGGAACCCAAGGTGCTGGCCGCGAGATCACCGATGGGGCGACGACCCGATGCGCGGTAGGGCGTGAAAGTGCCGCTATAGGACCCCGAATCGTTGTAATTGTAAAGATACTGGCAGGCTGTGAGAGTCAGCGAGACACCAACGAGAAGAACCACGAGAGGTTGTATAGAGAGCTTTTTCACGGTGAGTGGGAGTTCAAGCGAATTAGCGCACGAACTCCGCCACACTGGCAACGATTAAACCATCGCACCACGAGTGTATATTTCGCCTGAATAGAGTGGCTCTGAATTTTACAGTCAGACCATCGAGAAACCTTCGGCAATCTTAAAAAGCAATGATCTGGAAAGGCAAACTGTCCCTGATTTGCTTGTCGGGTGGCGTACTCATGAGCTTTTCAAACTGCTGCGCCCATTCGCGGATGGCATACTTGGCCTGGCCAGCAGGAAACAGCTCCTGCGGCCAAAAGAAGAACAGGGATTTGGCCTCTTCCTTGTCAATAAACTCGAAAAAGGACTTGCCCGTCTTGGGCTCGGTCAGGACCCCCTCAATGGCGATCAATCCCCGCGCAGGCTTGCCAAACACACTGCCAATCATGGGCAGTGTCACCAAATCCACGGCCTCCCGTACCACCAGCCCTGAGTACGTATTCGGCTCCCATTCGATGATGGACAGTTTAAGGGTCATGGCATCCTTGGAAGGCGCGTCCACGACGGTGAACCGAGATTTTTTGTTGGCTTTGAAGGCACGGACAAATTTATCGTGCGTATAAGTCACCAGTTTCTTCATCTTGGCGTCACGCCTTTTATTGCTGAACTCCAGCTTGCTGAGCTTTAACTGCATGGGCCGCAATTCATCCGAAACCACCGGGGCGATGTAGATCAACTTCACCTTTTCCGCAGCTTGCAGGACTTGTTTGTCAGTGTTCCACCAATTTCCAATGAAGGGCGACCGTTTACGATTTTCCTTCAGCTCGGCCGCATGCGGCAGGAACGCAGTGGGTTTGACATCGACGGCTGCCACCACGCTTTTGGCGGTACGGCAGGACATCAGCATCCAAGGAATGAGCAGTAAGAGGGGGGCGCGAATCAGCATCTTGGAAGTGTTGGAACTACGTCTGAGGAAGACGGGAGGACGAATATTTCACATATCCGAGCCAACACAAACTTCCCCGCAACATTTGCGCCAATCAAGGGGGGGTGTTAGCTTTCCGGTCTGAACACGCGTTGTTCCGGCAATTCCGCCGCCCACCACCTGACTCTTTCCTTCCTCCCCTATGGCATGGCTTTCCACTCTCGGCACTTTCGGTGAAATTCTCCGTTTCATCATCCTCATCCTGGAGGTGATTTTCGTTTTCAACCTCATGATTGTGGTTCACGAGTGGGGCCACTTCCTCGCGGCACGCTGGCGCGGCCTGAAAGTCGAAAAATTCTACATCTGGTTTGGCAAGCCCCTCTGGAAAAAGACCATCAACGGGGTCGAATACGGCCTCGGCAGCATCCCTGCGGGCGGTTTTGTGGCCCTGCCGCAAATGGCACCCATGGGAGGACTCGAAGGTGAGACCAGCCAGGAGCAACTGCCGGCGATCACCCCGCTGGACAAAGCCATCGTCGCTTTTGCTGGGCCACTGTTCAGCTTCATGCTTGCCTGCATTTTTGCTGTGGCTGTCTGGCTCGTCGGCAAGCCCCAGAGCGAGGCTCATACCACCACCATTGTCGGCTACGTCGCCAAAGAAAGTCCTGCCAAGATTGCGGGTATTCTGCCTGGGGACAAGATTCTCAAAGTGGACGGCCAGCCAGTGAAGCGCTTTGAGGGACTCGTGGACAGCGTGCGCTGGGGCGTCGTTGCCAGCGAAGGCGACACCATCGCCTTTGAAGTGGAGCGCCCTGGACAAGGAGTGCTGAAATTCGAGGTCGATCCCAAGGCCTGGCCGAAAGTGGCGGAGAAAGTGCAGCCGGTGTCATGGTGGCAATCCATCTTCAAACGCCCCGACTTGCGTTCCGTCGGCCTGGAAGGCCAGATGACGCCCATGGTTGGCAGCGTGACCAAAAACAGTCCGGCGGATGATGCCGGCATCAAAGCTGACGACATGGTGCTGCGTGCAGACGGCAAACTCTTGCGCAGCATGGGGGATCTTGGAGACTACATCAAAGCTAACCCAGGCAAGACCATCACGCTGGACGTTGAACGCGCGGGCAAAGCCATCCAGCTCCAGGTGCTGCCGCGTGTTCCTGACAAAAACAATCTCAAAGAGGTCACTGAAGACCATCAGGAATACCCCATGATCGGCGTCGCCTGGGATGCGGAAGGCAAACGCACCCCCCTGACCATCACACCCTGGGAGCAGATCAGCGACGCCGTGCGCCACATGGGCAATCTGGTGTCCAAACTGTTTTCACCGAAATCCGACCTCAGCCCGGCGCACATGAGCGGGCCTGTCGGCGTCGGTCGTCTTTATTACAAGCTGTTCCAGCACCCGGACGGCTGGCGTCTCGTTCTGTGGTTCAGTGTCGTGTTCAACATCAATCTGGCCATCCTCAACATGATGCCCTTCCCCGTACTCGACGGCGGACACATCACCATGGCTATTGCCGAGGCGATCCGCCGCAAGCCCCCGCAGGGCAGGATTCTCGAATACGTTCAAACTGCCTGTGCGCTGATGCTCTTTGGTTTCATCATTTTTGTCACCATAAAGGACACCGGGGACTTCTTTGGTGGCGGTGCCAAAGAGGGCAAGGTTTTGAAAATCGAGTGGCTCTCCAAGGAGCAGCGTTCGGCGCAGACCACCCCAGGCGCGTAATTTCCACCGCTTATGCGCGTCCTCATTCTCGTTGAGAACCTTCCCGTTCCCTTCGACCGGCGCGTATGGCAGGAGGCCTGCGCGCTGCGGGATGCCGGGCACGAGGTCACCGTCATCTGCCCGCAGATGCGCGGCTACACGCAGCCGGAGGAGTTGCTCGAAGGCATCCAAATCTACCGCCACTGGATCAGCGGCGAGGCAGGCTCACTGCGCGGCTTCATCACTGAATACGCCACCGCTCTCTGGGGCGAGTTCACCTGCGCTCTCAAGGCCTGGCGGCGTGGCGGATTCGACATCATCCACCTCTGCAATCCGCCCGATCTGCTCTTCCTTGTAGCCCTGCCCTTCAAGCTGCTCGGGGGCGTCAAAGTCATCTTTGATGTGCATGATCTCTGGCCAGAGATGTTCGAGGCCAAGTTTGGCCGACGCGGACTCATGTACTGGGCGGTGCGCCTCGCCGAGCGCTGCACACTCGCGCTCGCGGATGTCGTGATCGCCACCAATCAAAGCGTGCTCAGCGCCGTCAAACTGCGTGGCAAGCTGCGTGATGACCGCGCCTTCGTGGTCCGCACAGCGCCGAGCCGCATGAACACCACAGCGATCCCTGACGAGTCATTGCGCGCCAGCAAACCGTATCTGGTGGGATACATCGGCGTCATGGGCAGCGCGGATGGCGTGGACTACCTCGTTCAAGCCGCCGAGTACATCGTCAAAACCCGCCAGCGCACCGATGTGCAGTTCCTGCTCATGGGCTCCGGGCCAGAGCATGCCGATCTCCTCGCTTTGCGTGATCGTCTTGGCCTGCAGGATCACGTCAGCATGCCAGGCCGCGTGAGCGATGAGTTTCTATGCCGCGCTCTACGCACCATTGACCTCGGTGTCGCCTCTGACCCCATCAACGCCTACAACGACCACTGCACCATGAACAAAGTGCTCGAATACATGGCCTTCGCCAAACCCATGGTCATGTTTGGCACGGTCGAAGGCCGCTTTTCGGCTGGCGAAGGGGCGGAGTACGTCATGGAAAACTCCGCCGAAAAGCTAGGAGACGCCATCCTCGCGCTGCTTGACGATGCTCCCCGCCGCCAGACGCTGGCCGCCGCCGGTCATGCGCGGTTGACGCAGGAACTGAACTGGCAGCGCAGTGTGGAGCAACTGCTCGCGGCGTATCGGGCAGCCTGATGGGCAGATGAGTGATAGGTAAAGACCGTTCTGTTTGTTAGTACGGCCACGCATGAAACAGCCCTTTTTGCCCCCCTCTCTTCCAGCATTTCTGAGTGCTCTGCTCTGCCATGCCTCCTTGTCCGCACAAACTCCGCCAGCATTCCAGGCAGCGGGTTTCGCCACGCTGAGCGGTTATGGTCTGGACCATCTCACTGGCGGCACAGGCGGCAAAGTCATCGAGGTGCGTGATGCCGCTGAATTTCAGGCCGCCGTCGAGCGCACGGACATCAAATCCAAAGCCGAGCGCGACAATGCCCCACGCATCGTGCGCGTGATGGCAGACATTGATCTCGGCACGCTCGCCAATGAAAAGCCCGGCAATGAAATCAAAGCCGTGGGCCGCGTGCAGGTGCGTCCCCACACCACCATCTATGCCTCCGGTGACGGTGCCGTCATCCGCCACGGCATCGTGGAAATGCACGGCGCGCACAATGTCATCATCCGCAATCTCGCCTTTCGTGATCTCTGGGAGGAAGACCCTACGGGCAAGTACGACCGCTTCGGCTGGGATTACATCCGCATCACCAACTCGGGCAAGGTGCCCAGCCATCATGTGTGGGTGGACCACTGCGACTTTGGCAAATGCTACGACGGCCAGCTCGACATCACCCACGGCTCCGATCTGGTCACAGTCTCCTGGTGCCACTTTTCAGGCGATGAGCGCGGACCGCACAAGAAAAGCATGCTCATCGGCCACTCCTCCAGCGACAACGCCGCCACCACCGACCGGGGCCATCTCAATGTGACCCTGCACCACAACTGGTGGGAAAACATCGACGACCGCGCGCCCCGCGCACGCTTTGGCAACATCCACGCCTGCAACAATTTCGTGAACGGTGCCGCCAACGCCACCATCTCCGTAAGCGGTGCTGTCACGCTGGTGGAAAACTGCGTCTATCAGGACACCCGCATCGCCACCAGTTTCTCACACGCAGCAGACAGCGTGGCCAAACAACATGGAGGGACGATCTGCATCGTCGGCAGTCTGAATCAAAAACCGCGGCCGCCGGCCAAGTCAGATGATGAATCCGACCGTTTCGAAGCAGAACAAAATTTCCGCAGCAATGTCGAACGTGTGCATCTGCGCTTCAATCCTCCCGCTGCTTTTGCGTGGGAAAAACTCAACGAACTGCCCTACCGCCTGCAGGCCGACCCAGTAGATGCCCTGCCCGACCTGCTGCGAAAACAGGCCGGCACCGGCAAGCTGACCGATGCCGACCTGAGCAAGACCGTTCGTTAGCAGCAAGGCTTGAATACCGGCAGCGAGGCACCGGTAAGCAGCGCATCCAGCTTGTGGAAGCAGCCCGTCCAGCCATGGGTGTGGTTCCGGCAGCTTTCTGCGCTTGGGAATCCAGTTTGAGTGAGATGCAATTCGGTTTCGTCACCGACGGCCGTAAACTCGAAAGAGACAAGCGACTCGCAGTTGGCCCAGTCCTCGTCGTCCTCCCATTTCCAGGTATAGGTGATCTTCGAGGGTGGTGTGATCTCCTGGTAAACTCCCACTGCGACGACCACGTTGGAGTTATCTGGATTAAACGCCTTGATGCGATAATGACCGCCAACGCGGAAGTCGGCGCTGCATTCCACGACTTGTACCGGTCCAGGACCAAACCATTGCTGGATGGCTTCGGCGCTGGAGAAGAAGGCAAAGACGCGTTCGCGCGGGGCTTTGAAACGGCGGGTGAGTTGGAGAGTTTGTTCGGCTACAAGAGTATTCATGATATTTTGGGTTTGCTGGGTTCCTTGGCAGGTGGCTCTGGCGGTAACTGCTCCACAAGTGCGGCGAGTCGGTCGAAGCTGCCTTCCCACATCTGGCGGTGGCGTTCGATCCAGTTCACGGCTTCGCGGAGGGGTTTGGGATTGGCGGTGATGTAATGGGTGCGTCCTGCGATCCGGCGTTTGAGCAGCCCCGCGTCCTCCAGCACCCGTAGATGCTTCGAGACGGCGGGGAGGGACATCTGCAGCGGCTCTGCGAGCGCCCCCACCGTGGACTCTCCCTCGATCAGGCGCGTCAGCAGCCCGCGCCGTGTAGCGTCGGAGAGCGCCGCAAAGACGAGGTCAAGAAGCAGGGGCTGGGGGGCGCGTCTCATAGAGAAACGAGTGGATGCTGCGTGCCAGACTGGCAAGCGCGCTTACTTCACACGCTCAAACTGGAAGACGGGCTTTTCCTGCGGCTTGCCTTGGTCGTAAAGCGTCCAGTTCTGCGTCACATGCTCCGCATCCACAAAGGTGAAGATGGCGGAGTGCATGTGCTTTTCCGTGTCCACTTTGATCTCGCTGTCTTTCGCCAAGTCAAACGTGAGTGAATTGGCATCGGATTTCACCAGCGTCATGGTGGGGCGGTTGCAGAGCATGCAGTAATGCGTCAGCACCACTTTGCCCTCCTTCTCATGGTAGAGGGTCACCATCTCCTTCGGCGTATCGGGAAACATGCGCTCCTCCACCGCACTGCCGCCAGCGATCACGCGGTAGTTCGTGGTCACCGTCATCGGCCCCTGGCCCATGTCCACCTTGGCCTGCCAGCTTCCGGCCAGGGTCTTGAGTTTTTCAAATTCCGCTGAGCCGGTGTAGGGCTTCGTCAGTTCGCCAGCGATGGCGGTAAGTGCAGTCAGGGTGATGAGGAGCAGTATTGTTTTCATAAGGGCAGTGGTGTGATAACCGAAATAACATTTAACCTTTTGGTTAAATGATACAAGCGAAATTTTCTTCGGCCCTGTTTGATGCCGATTGCATTTTGTCATAAGCGATCCGTTGAATTCATTACGGACAAAGATGAGCGTATAAAGAATCTGCCACTTTCCAGATTTTCAGACCCCGACAAGATTAAAATACTTGAGCGCTTTACCAAGTGAAGTGCGGCAGATTTTGCTTCGTTTCACAGCGCGCAGATTTTTTCGATCTGCTTTAAACATATAGCACTACCCCCCATCCCGCAATGCCACCGCAGGATCCACACGTGCGGCGAACCATGACGGAACCAGCGCGGCCATGAGGCAGAGGGCGACGGCGGTGGCGCAGATGGTCAGGAGGTCGCTGAGGTTGGTGTAGGCGGGAATGCTGGAGAGGAAATAGATGTCCTGCGGGAAGATGTCGCGACCAGTGAGACTGGAGATTTGATCGCGCAGCCAGTTGCGGATGCTAAGAACAAAGAAGCCGCCAGCGAGTCCGGCCACGACACCGACAAGGGCGACGATGCCAGCTTGTGAAACGAAGATGGCGATGATCTGCCACGCGCGTGTGCCCAGTGCGGTGAGGATGCCAATCTCGCGGCGCTTTTTCACCGTGACGGTGATGGTGGTGTTCATCACGCAGATGGCGGCGACGAGCATGATGAACAGCAGCAGAAACCACATCATCGTGCGCTGGTTCTCGACGGACTCCAGCATCATGCCGTGCTCCTGGATCCACGTGCGGTAGCCCCAGCTTTCTGGTAGTGCGCCAGATAAGAAGATACTATTCATGACGCGTTCCACGTCGTCCGGGTCCTTCAATTCGAGCTCGATACCGCTGACGTTGCTGTCTAGGTTGAAGAACTCCTGCGCGACGTGCAGCGGCACGTAGCCACGAGGTCCGGCGGTGTCTGCACGCAACGTGGCGATGAGTTTGAGGTCTTTGGATAATACGGTGACGTTATCGAGTGCTTCGGAGCGCTTTTTCTCCTCGGTGTCTTCAGGGATTTCGCGCACCTGGCGGATGAACTGATTCACGCTGTCGGCGGCATGCACGACGAGCGTGTCGCCAACCTTCGCGCCGATCTCCTTGGCAAATTTGTCGCTGATGACGATGGTGTCGTCACGGAGGTCGAACTTGCCCGGGCGATAAGACACCTTGCCAGTGTATTCATCCACGATTTTCGTGGAGCCACCTGCATCTTCAGCGATGTGCTTTTTGAGCTTTTGGAGCAGCGCATTGTCCTTATCGTCGGTCAGGCCGATGACACTGACGCCTTGCAGATTGCCGGTGTTTTCCACGACAACGACTCCTTCAGCCACTGGCACGGCAGACACGACTTCGGGGCGCTGTGCGAGGGTTTTCTGCAACTCTCGCCAGTCGGTAGGTTTCGGGCCGCCGGGTTCGCCTTCGTGCGCACTCACTGGCTGCACCATGGCATGCGGCTCAAAGCCGATGAGCATCTGCCGGAATTCGCGCTGCCAGCCGCTGAACACGGACATCACAAACACCAGCACACCGACGCCGAGCATGACGCCGAGCATCGAGATCACGGTGATGACCGAGATGAACGAACGCGTGGGCCGCAGGTAGCGCAGAGCGAGGAAGAGTGGGGCGCTGGTCATGGTGGGCTTGTAAATCGTTCTCGTCCTCCTCCTGCTCGTCCTCGATCATGAAGCTGCGATGGGGGAATTGGGGTTGAATCAGGAAGAGTGTGTTGGCGTGAGTTCGGAAGGTTGGAGTGCCGGTGGAATGGTAGAATCGAGGACGAGCACGATTGAGATCAATCCCGCAGCGCCACCGCAGGGTCCACTCGTGAGGCGAGCCACGCAGGTGGCAGTGCAGCGAGCAGGCAGAAGGCGATGGAACCCAGGCAGGTGACAACGATGAACCAAGGCTCAATTTGCGCCGGAATGGTGGCGAGGAACATGCCGGAGTCGGCATTGGCGCTGCCACCGCTCAGGACGGCAATTCCCATGCGGATGTCATCACGATAGCGCAAGACCAGCCCGCTGAGCGCGAGGCCGGTTAAGGTGCCTAGCATGCCAACAAAAGCAGCCTGAGAGACAAAGATGCCGATGATCTGGCTCTGTCGCGAACCGAGCGCGGTCAGCACGCCGATCTCCCGCCGCTTCTGGGTGGTGACGGTGATCGTCGTGTTCATGACCGAGAATGCGGCCACGACAGCGATGATCAGAAGCACGATCCACATCATCACGCGTTCGTTGCTCATGGCCGCGAGTCGCGCATCACCCGCATCAGTCCACAGGGAGGCGCTCCAGGTGGCGGGAACAATGCCAGCGGCGGTGAAGCGTTTGATCACGTCTTTGACCTCGCCGGGCTGTTTCAATTCGATCAACACGCCGCTGACCTGCTCGCCAAAGCTGAAGATCTGTTGTGCCGTTTCGAGCGTGACGTAGCCGTAGCTGCCAGCGGCTTCCGCACGGGTGGTGCCCAGCAGTTTGATCTCCTTGGGGTGCAACTTGATCTCTTTGTAGGCGGCGTGGCGTTTCGCCTCGTCCTGCTCATCCGAGGCGATGCGAAAGCGTTTCACCGCGCTGGTGACGTTGCTGGAGGCATAAACACTGATGGCGTCCCCGGGATGCGCATTGAGCTGCCCGGAGACATAATCGGCGCAGACCACGCCGCCGGGAGTGAGCACCAGCGAGCCTTCGAGCTTGTGCTTGGCGATCTTAGCCATGTAAAATTTCGCGCCATCCTCCGGCAGACCCAGCACGTCCATGCCAGACTGTGCGCCATCATGCTCCGCATACATCACGCTGCTGATGTAGCTGCTGGAGGCGAGCACATCCGGCTGCTGGCGTACATTGGCAAGCACCTCGGCGACGGATTTGGCATCGGTGGGCTTTTTGTCCTGCGGATGCAGCAGGATGTGTGGCTCCGAGCCGATGAGCACCTTCCGGAATTCACCCTCAAAGCCTTTCATCACCGAACTGACGACGATCATCATCAGTACACCGACCGCGACCCCGAGGATCGAGATGATGGTGATGACGGAAACAAACGAACGCTTCGCGCGCAGATAGCGGCGGGCGAGGAAGAAGGTGACGTTCGAAAGCATGCGAGGCGTAACAAAGCGATGCCCGCGCTACTTCGCAACTGCCGTGATGCCAAACAGTGGCAACGATTTCTGCACGGATTGATACACGCCCCAGCCGAGCGGAACGGTGATCCAGGTCCAGGCGAGGAGAAGGGTGAGGGCTTTCATGGCGAATCAGGAGTGGGCGTTTTCAGCCAGGTGGTATTTGTCATCGACGGGACGGACGAGAAGATTGGAGATCAGGCCGACCACTAGCAATCCGACCATGAGCTGGAAGATCGAGTTGTAAGCCTGTTCGGGTGGCATGGTCTTCTTGTTCGCCACGGAAAGACGGTCCATGAGCTGCGGGCCAAGAATCGCGGCCACTGACCAGGCGGTGATGAGGCGACCATGGATGGCCCCGACTTGGTGGCTACCGAAAAGATCACGCAAGTAAGCCGGGATCGTGGCAAAACCGCCGCCATACATCGAGAGAATCAATCCGGTAGCGAAGACAAAGAGCGTCACACTTCCTTGGCTCTGAATCCACGGCACGGTGGCATATAAAGCGGCTCCGAGAATGAAGTAGATGCAGTAGATGCCTTTGCGCCCGATGATGTCGGACATGGAGGACCAGAAGAATCTGCCACCAAGATTGCAGAGCGAAAGCAGTCCGACGTATCCGGCTGCAGCCGCTGGCGTGACCTTGAACATGTCCTGAATCATCGGCGAGGCCTGGCCCAGGATGCCAATGCCAGCGCTCACGTTCATGCAGAGCACCACCCAGAGCATCCAAAACTGCGGGGTCTTCCAGGCGGTGTCCACGGCGACGTGGGCTGTCGTCACGAGCTTCGAGACACGCTCCGTCGGCACCCATCCTGCGGGCTTCCAGCCTGGCGGCGGCACGCGCACGATCCAAGCGCCAAACAGCATGGAGACGGTATAGAGACCCGCCATCACCAGCAGTGCCTCACTGGCTCCAACAGAGGTGGCGGTGGCAAAGCGCTCCATCAACACCTCTGCCAGCGGGCCGCCGATGAGCGCGCCGCCACCAAAGCCCATGATCGCCATGCCCGTGGCCATGCCAGGGCGGTCAGGGAACCACTTCATGAGAGTGGACACCGGCGCAATGTACCCCAGGCCCAACCCGATGCCGCCGATCAAACCGTAGCCTGCATACAGCAGCCAGAGCTGGTGCCAGCGCACCGCGAGCGAGGTGAGAATCAGCCCGCTGCAAAAGCAGAGCATGCTAGCGAGCATCGTTTTGCGCGGGCCGCTACGTTCGACCCACTTGCCGAAAAACGCAGCAGAAAGGCCAAGCAGCGCAAGAGCAATCGAGTAAGCCACGCCGACATCCGCTTCGCTCCAGTCACCGGAGATGGGCACTGTGATGCCCAGCGTCCGAGCCAGCGGCTTTTTGAACACACTGAAGCCATAGACTTGGCCGATGCACATGTGTACAGCGATGGCGGCAGGAGGGACGAGCCAGCGGTTGAATCCGGGGCTGGCGACGGTGGCATCACGGGTGAGGAAACTCATGGCTGGTCTAGTGGTCGGACAAGGAAAGATTAAAGATCGACAAGAAACGCCCGGTTTCATACGTTTCGAGCTTTACCCGGTGATTTTACCGGGATCATACCCATACCCACCACACCTCAATGAAAACACTGCTCACCATCTGCGCCCTCTCCTTCGCTTCCGTCGCCATGGCCGCCGACACATGCCCCATCAGTGGCAAGCCTGCTGACTCCAGCATCACCAGCAAAGACAAAGACGGCAAAACCGTCGCTTTCTGCTGCGAAAAGTGCAAAGCCAAGTTCGACGCCAAGAACAAGCAATAATTGCGGCGCTGAGACAATCAGCGTTTTGAAGAGCGGAGCCGGGAAACTGGGTCCGCTTTTTTATGCTTCAGCGCTTTTTCGCTCCACTTTCACGCAAATGGCGCTCGTAACTGGCGATCACGAATTCTTTGTCACGCGCACGCAGCAACGCATCGTCGAGAGAAATGAAGCCGTGGATCGCCAGATGAGACACGCTGTCATCGATGGTGTGCATGCCGTCGTTGGCACCGATTTGGATCAGGCTGGGAAGCTGTTGGAGTCGGCGGGAGCGGATGCAAGAAGCGATGCCTTGATTATTGACCATGATTTCCGAGGCCATCACCCGTCCGCCTTCGTCGAGTCGCGGCATCAGGCTCTGACAGATCACACCTTGCAGGCAGTTGGCCAACTGCGAGGCCACGAAGTCCTGCTGATCTTCAGGGAAGGCATCCATCATACGCATGATGGTGGAAGGGGCGTCTTGGGTGTGCAAGGTGCTGATGACGAGGTGGCCGGTCTCGGCGGCGGTCAGTGCCGTGCTGATGGTCTCGAGATCGCGCAGTTCGCTGATGATGATGATGTTCGCGTCCTGACGCAGCGCGCTGCGTAGGGCTTGTGCAAAGCTGTGCGTGTCACTGCCCACCTGGCGCTGCCGAACGAGGCTGCGCGCATGTTTGAACACATATTCGATGGGGTCTTCAATGCTGACGATGTTGACCTGCCGCTCCCGAGAGATGTGCTGGGTCATCGAGCTTAGCGTGGTGGTCTTGCCAGAATTGCTGGTACCGGTGACGAGGATCAGCCCATCGCGCAACTTGCAGAGACTTTCCACCGTTGGGCCGTGGCCCAGATCGCGTAGTTCGGGAATCTGTTCGGGGATGAAGCGAAAGGAAGCTTCGACGCGACCGAGCACATAGCAGGCATTGCCACGGAAGCGCCCCAGGTTTTCCACCTGAATGGCAAAATCCAGTTCCCAGTCCTGCTCCAGTTTGGCGCGCTGGGTTTCCTTGAGGACGCCAAAAACGAGGTCACGAACGTCTCCGCCATCGAAGATTTCAGCCGTCAGCGGTTGGAGCTGGCCGAAGATGCGTCCCATGGGCGCTGCACCCACGCTGAGGTGCAGATCCGAGCCACCCTTTTCCGTCACCAAGGCAAGGTATTCGATGAGATCGCGGGAGCGCATAATGAGAGAAGGATGGATTAGGAGATGCCACGCGCAGCACGGCGGAATTCAGCTTCGTTGCCGATCGCGGCGATGGCTTCAGATTCTGAGATCAAGCCACCCTGGTAGGCTGCAATGGTGGAGTGCATGAAGGTGCGCGCGTTGGGATCGCTGCCACGGCTCATGTAGTCCATGATGCTCGCGATGCTGCGTTTCCCGATCCAGTCGCGTGTCGCACCACCATTTTCCAGATATTCGGCCAGCATGACGAGCTTGCCGTGGACATTCTGTACCAGCTTCTGGCACAAAACTCCGATCAACTGTTGTGCCAGCAAGTGCAGCCCGATGCCGATCTGGTCCGGTGGGAAGAGGTTCACAAAACGCTCCATGGTTTCGGTGACGGTAGCGGAGTGCATCGTGGCGAGCACAAGATGACCGGTCTCGCAGGCCTGGAGTGCGGTGAGGGCCGTTTCTTGATCGCGAATTTCTCCCACAAAGATCACATCCGGTGCCTGACGCATGGCACTGCGCAGACCGCGGGCGAAGTTTGGGGTGTCGCGGCCTACTTCACGCTGCGTGAACAGGCAGCGATTGTTGGCAAAGATGTACTCCACCGGATCTTCGATCGTCACCACATGACGGGCGATGTTTTCATTCATCCACTGCAGCAGCGCCGCCAGCGTGGTCGATTTCCCCTGGCCCGTGGAGCCGGTGACGAGAATCATGCCGTTCTGTTTCTGCCCCCAACGCTGTAATAGCCAATCCGGTGCTCCCAGGGAGCTTAGGGCCGGAATATCTGTGCGGATGCGGCGCAGCACGGCAGCCATGCGGCCCAGTACTTTGTGCAGGTTGACACGGAAGCGGATGTGAGAACGAGAGATCAGTCCGGAGTCACGATCCGTGTCATTGAGCGTGTCTCCTCCACAAGCCTGCCAGAGTCCGGCCATCTGCGGCAGCAGCAGCGGTTCATCGCCGAAAATCATGAGCTGTTCAGCGATCTTCATGCGCGGCACCTCGCCTTCTTGCAGGAAAATATCGCTCGCTTGGTGGTCTTCGGCGGCTTGGAGGATGTCGTCGATGTTAATGGCCATGGTTGGTCTAAAGCTAGCGAGCACCGATCAAATGCTCAAGCCTACTCTCGTGGTTTTGTTACAAAGAATCTGGCGGGCTGCTCTGTCCTTCAAGCCGCCCATGCGGGCGGCTCTGCCTCAAACGTCACGCGTTCCTTTGTCAAAGGATGCGTGAACGTGATGCGCAGAGCATGCAGGCAGAGCGGCGGATCTCCCACCGCCAGGGTCTGAGTCTCGCCGACCTCGCCATCCGCCAAATAGGAGGCATCACCGGAAATCGGGAAGCCGAGATGCCAGAGGTGGATGCGGATCTGATTCGTCCGCCCGGTGAGCGGCCGTGCCTCCAGCAGTGCCGTGCCATCAGCATCGCGTCGCAGCACGCGGAACTCCGTTTTGGCTTCTTGTCCTTCGGGATCGACGTTGCGTCCCCCCAGCTTGCCAGCTTCACCGGTGATGGGAGCATCGCAGACAAACTCATCCTGCGGTGGATGCCCCTTCACGCGGGCGAGGTAGAGTTTCTCGACCTCGCCACGTTCAAACTGTGGCTGTACGAAGCTGGCGAAGTGCCGTGTTTTACACAGCACGGTCACGCCGGTCGTATTGGCATCCAGCCGATGCACGCTGCGGGGTTTCAGCGGATGCCAGACGGTGTTGAGGATGAATTGCAGCGTGTTGCGGTTGAACCTTCCCCCCACATGCACCGGCAGCGGCGCGGGTTTGTTCAGCACGATGATCGCCTCATCTTCAAACAGCACGCGGATGTCCGCTTTCACGTCCGGCTCATGCTGTGCAGGCTTCAGGTGCAGGTAGCGCTCTCCGGCGCGGACGATTTGATGAGCCGGGACAATCGCCCTCTCATCCGTCACGATGCGCCCTTCCTCGCAGACCGCGAGCCACTGCTCACGCGGTATGTGCGGCATCACATGGCAGAGACAGTCCAGAATGGTGGCGTAATCGCAGGCTTCCGGCACGTTCAGCGGCCGTGTTTGGTCATAGGGCACACTTCCTGGCAGAGGTGTCACCGCTTGGCGGATTGCCGCATGGCGTAGTTCCAGGTTCTCGCGTTGCTGTTCCTCGGACGTCTTGAAGCAGTACGGACAGGACACATGCTCCACATAGCGTGGATCGGCCTGCTCTTCGGCGGTCAGCGGTGTCTGGCAGGCGAAACACTGGGAGGAGGCCGTTTCATGCAGGCCTGGATCGACGCCCACGCGTTGATCGAAGACAAAACACTCGCCGTCGTAATGCGCGCTGCCGCATTCCTCGAAGTACTTCAAAATGCCGCCTTCCAACTGCCACACATGTTCAAAGCCTTCGCGCTCCATGAAGGGGGCGGCTTTTTCGCAGCGGATGCCGCCAGTACAGAAAGACACGACCTCGGCCTTTTTCATCTCCGGCGGCAGCCGGCGCACGGCCTCGGGGAATTCGCGGAAGGAATCGACACCCGCCACGACGGCCCCTTTGAAGGTGCCAAGCTTCACCTCGTAATCATTGCGAGTGTCATACAGAATGACTGGGCGGCCTTCATCCAGCCACTGCTTCAAAATCTTTGGCTCCAGGCGTGGCGATGTGTACTTGGCCGGTTCGATGCCCTCGACGCCGAAGGCGATGATCTCCTGCTTGATGCGCACCAGCATGCGGCGGAAGGGCTGCTCCGCGCTCTCGCTGTATTTCGGCTTCAACCCGGCCAGCCCCGGAATGGCATGCAACTCAGCGACGAGTGCGTCCACATTCTCCCGCACGCCAGCCACAAACATATTGATGCCTTCCGTGCTCAGCAAAATGGTGCCCTTCAGGCCCCAGCCCTTGCAATGCTCCAGGAGCTGTGCGCGCAGGTCCTTCAATCCGGAAAGTTCGGCGAATTGATAGCAGGAGATGTTGGTGATCGTGGCGGCGGCTGACATGCACGGTTGAAAAAGCACATGAACAGGCAGACGGCGAGTGCAAACAGCACTTGCAGCGCAGGAATGGCACAGTGGGGCGCAATCGAGATCAAGCTTGCCATTTCAGGCCGTTCCCGCTCCATTCCGGGGGTATGAAATACACGCTCCTTCTCCTCGCTGCTGCCACCACCCTGCAAGCCGCCGACTGGCCGATTTGGCGCGGGCCAAATCACGATGGCATTTCGAGTGAGAAATTGGCTGGAACAACAATCAAAAAAGTCTGGACCGCGCAGATTGGCATCGGCTTCGCCTCCTTCACCGTGGCCAATGGTCGCGTTTACACCACGGGACATGCGGACGGCAAGGACACGGTCTTCTGCTTTGATGCCAAGAGCGGGCAGCAGGTTTGGAAACATGCCTACGCGGCCGATTTGGGTGACAAGTATTACGAAGGCGGCACCTCGGCTACACCGACAATTGAAGACGGCAAGGCCTATCATTTGAGCCGCTGGGGCGATCTGTTTTGTTTCGACGCAGCCACTGGCAAGATCGTCTGGCAGAAAAACATCCAGAAAGAAACCGAGGCCGACATTCCTGACTGGGGTTTCGCAGGGTCTCCTCTCGTCATGGGCAACCTTCTCATCGTGAACGTTGGCAAAGCCGGCACTGCAGTCGAGAAAGCTACTGGCAAGATCGTGTGGACCAGCGACAAGGCCAACTCGGGCTACTGCACGCCATATCCGATCACGGTGAATGGAAAAGCACAAGTCGTGCTGAGTTCTGGCCGGGCCTACAAAGGCGTCGATCCAAGCAACGGCAGCGTTTTGTGGGAGCACACCTGGTCCACGAGCTACGGCGTGAACGCTGCCGATCCGATTCTCAGCGGCACCCAGCTCTTCATTTCCTCCGGCTACAACAAAGGCTGCGCATTGCTTGATCTCGCTTCCGCCGCGCCCCAAGAGGTATGGCGCAGCCGGGTGATGAAAAATCAATTCAACTCCAGCGTGCTGATCGACGGTCATCTTTACGGCAGCGATGGCGATGAAGGCAAAACTGCCAGCCTGAAGTGCATCGACTTCGCCACTGGCACTGAAAAATGGAGCGCCGCCGATGTTGGCTTCTGCTCGCTGATGGCCGCCGACGGCAAGCTCATCATCATGACCGCCAAGGGGGAACTTATCATCGCCAAAGCCAGCCCGAACAAATTTGAGCCTATTTCCCGCACCCCGGTACTTACTGGGCGCTGCTGGAGCGCGCCGGTGCTGGCAAACGGACACATTTACATGCGCAATGCGACAGGCGACATGGCAGGTCTGAGCGTCCAGTAGCGATTCATGCATTTTTTCAATGTAAGCTCACAGACGGTCAATTGGTCACACTGAAGCGTCAGTTGGAAGGTTTCCTTGCATGAAAACAAGCACCTCACCCGCAATCCCGCTCTGGCTCAAGCTCGCCTACACCGCTTTCATGGCGGTATTGATTCCCGTTTACTGGTACCACTACGGCCCGACGAACTTCCTTTATTTTTGCGACGTCGCCCTGCTGCTCACGCTGGCCGGCGTGTGGCTAGAAAGTCCGCTGCTCATCTCTCTGCCCGCCGTGGGAATCCTGATGCCGCAGGCCTTGTGGTGCGTGGATTATGTTGTGCAGCTTTGCGGCTTCAAAATGACGGGCATGACGGCTTACATGTTTGATGGCACCAAGCCGCTTTATCTGCGCGGCTTGTCGCTCTTCCATGGCTGGTTGCCCTTCCTGCTGGCTTTTCTCGTGTTCAGGCTGGGCTACGACAAGCGCGCCCTCAAAGGCTGGACGGCACTGGCTTCAGGCCTGTGCCTTGTGGCATTCTTTTGGTTGCCGAAGGCGGGTGAAAAACTCGCCGATCCGAATCTGCCGCGCAATGTGGACTACGTTTTCGGCATGAACGATGCGCAGCCGCAGACCTGGATGAGTCCGGAACTTTATCTCGTGACATGGATTGCACTGCTCATCATTGTCGTCTTTGTGCCAACGCATTTCGTTTTGAAAAAAATCTGCCCCACGCCTGAACAAGTAGCAGCCAAACGCGCATGAACGACTCCTCCGCCCCGACCCCTGAATCCCACTGGCAGCGCGGCTTCTGGAGCCTGATGGGCACGCAGTTTCAGGGGGCGTTCTCTGACAACGTGCTCAAATGGCTGGTCATTTACCTGGTGATCGCGCAGAAGCTGCCCAAGGAGCAGCTCGACGCGCTAGTATCGGATTCAGGCATGTACTTTGCCATTCCATTTTTGCTGCTTTCAATGCTGGGAGGCTGGATGGCGGATCGCTTTAGCAAACGGCACGTGATGATCGGCGTGAAAACGATGGAGATCGGGATCATGATCTTCGCCACCTATGCGCTGGCCTCCGGCAAGATGGGCCTGCAGCTCGTGAGCATCTGCCTCATGGGCGTACACAGCGCATTCTTTGCGGCATCCAAGTACGGCTCGCTGCCTGAAGTGGTGCCGCCTTCGAAGCTTTCATGGGCCAATGGCGTGATTGAGATGCTCACCTTTCTGGCCGCAATCTTCGGCACGCTGGCCGCTGCGTGGCTGGCTGAGAGCTTTGCCGGCAAACCGGCGTGGTCGGGTGGCATTCTGCTTGGGCTGGCCATGATCGGCTGGCTGATGAGCCTGGGCATCACGCGGGTGCCTGCTGCGAGTCCAGACAAGCCGCTGCGCCTCAACTTCCTCGGCGACTTGTGGCGTGAATTTAAGTGGATGCGTACGGATCGCGACTTGTGGCGGGCAAATCTCGGCAACACGGGCTTCTTTTTCATCGCCGTGCTCATTCAGATGAACCTAGTGCTCTATGCGGAGCAGGTGCTGCACATCAAGCCGATGGAAAACAGCGCGTTGCAGGTCGCACTCGCCATCGGCATGGCGACGGGCAGCCTGCTCGCTGGTAAATTGAGCGGGGATCATGTGGAGTACGGCCTCATCCCGCTCGGAGCCTTCCTCATGGCCGCGATGGGCTTCGCTCTTGGGTTGGCTGACATCTCCAGATCGGCATTCACCTTCTGCCTCACACTTCTTGGAATTGGTGGTGGCATGTTCATCGTGCCGCTGGCGGCGGTGCTGCAGCATCGGCCACCTGCAGATCGCAAAGGCTCAGTGCAGGGCGCTGCCTCGTGGCTCTCATGGGTGGGCATCAGCGCCGCCGCTTTGCTGCAAAAGGAGCTGAACACCCGCCTGGGCTGGACGCCGGGAGACATCTTCTGGTTCTGCGGAGCCAGTGCGGTGGTCGGCGGCATTTATGTGACGATGTCACGTCCGCAGGCTCTGCCCGCATTGCTCAAACGCTGGTCCCATGGCAGTCTAAACAGCAGGCATGGCTGAGATCCTTCTGCTCCCTTTCGGCAGCGCCGGCGATGTGTTCCCCTTCATCTGGCTGGGGCGGCAGCTCAAGGCACGCGGGCACCGCGTGAGGATGATCACAGCCTGCCTGTTTGAAGAGCATGCTCGCAAGGCCGGCCTCGAGTTCATTTCCCTGGGGGAAAAGGACGACTTCGAAGCCATGATTCGAGACCCGCGCATCTGGAAGTCAGGCATTGGTACGAAGGTCGTGTTTGAGTTTGCCGCCAAATCCGTGGAGCCCTATCTCGCGGCCATCGAAAGCTGTGGGAAGGTCGATCTGATGTTGGCGCCCGTCACCGCATTTGCCGCACGCCTTGCCCGTGAAAAACACGGTATTCCGCTCATTACGGTGCATCTACAGCCCGCCGTTTTTGTGAGTGCGTATGAGACGCCGCTGCTCCATCCGGTCATAGGCCTCTTCAACAAGCTCCCTGTGTGGTTCAAAAAACTGATTCTCTCCCTACCGAATCCAGTCGATTTCTTTGCGCTGCCCACAGTGCGCCGCATCTGTGAGGCGAACGGCGTCAAACCGCCGCGCAGTCTGTGGCGTGAGTGGTGGGACTCTCCCGATGGCGTGCTCGCCTTGTTTCCCGCATGGTTTGCACCGCCGCAGCCCGACTGGCCGAAGCATCTGCTGCAATGGACGTTTCCGCTCGAAGATCTCGCGGCAGAGCAGGCGCTTCAACCGGAGTTGCAGGCGTTTCTCGCGCGCGGGGAGCTCCCTGTGATCTTCACTCCCGGCAGTGCCAATGTGCAGGCTGCACGTTTTTTTGCGGTCGCAGCGGAAGCCGTGCAACGCATCGGCTGCCGCGCGGTCTTTGTCACGCGTGAGCCGAAACAGGTGCCGCCGAATCTGCCTGCGAGCATTCTCACGGTCGAATACGCGCCGTTCAGTGCGCTGCTGCAGCACGCAGCGGTGTTTGTGCATCATGGCGGCATCGGCACGATGTCGCAGGGCTTTGCTGCCGGTGTGCCGCAGCTCATCATGGCGATGGCTCACGATCAACCCGATAACGCGGCGCGTTTGGAGCGGCTCGGCGCTGGCTCTGGCCTCACTGTACGGCAGTTCACGCCTGTGCGGGTGGCGCATGAGCTGACACAACTGCTGCATGGGGTTGCGATTCGTCAGGCTTCGCTGAAATATGCGGCGAAACTGCGTCAGACGCTTTCTCTTGAGGAGCTCCTGGCGTGGATCGAATCATGCTTAAAGCCTAGTGTCCCCCTCTCATGAGCCATCTCCTGCCGCCGCTATTCGGCATGCATGCGACTGGGATCATGCAGTTTGTGTGGTTGGGGGCAAATACTGCGCACCTTCCATTTCTCGAAACGAATGAGCAAAATTCTACTGCTACCATTAGGCACGACGGGTGATCTGCTGCCGATGATCTGGATTGGGCGCCAGATGAGTGTCCGCGGTCATCAGGTGACCCTCCTATGGCTGGCAAACTATCGCGAATTGGTGGAGCAGGCGGGACTGGAATTTGTGGCCCTTGATGACGAAGGCCGTGAGGAGCCATATCTCAATGCTGGCTACTGGCGTCCGCATTCAGCTCTCAAGATGACCTACGACTATGCCGGTTTCTGGACCATCATGAGCGTCAACGCGGTGATGAAGTGGATGGAAGTCAATGGTCTGCCGGATCTGCTGATGGCACCGATCATGAATTTCACCGCGCCGATTTTACGTGCCAAACTGGGCGTGCCTTTGATCACCACACATATGACCACGCTTCAGCTTATGAGCGTCCACGAGGTGCCGTTGGGAGTGCCTTGTGCAAGACTGCTCAGAATGCTGCCGCTGCTGCTGCGGAGGAAAATCCTCGATCTGGTGGCTCCCTATGACCATCTGGCGAAGCCTTATCTGAGAAAATGCTGTGCCGAACATGGGGTCAGGCTACCGCTTTGGTTGCGCCAATGGTTTTACTCTCCGGATGGTTCTTTAGTTCTGTTTCCCTTCTGGTACGCCAAACCCCAGATGGACTGGCCTATTCACACTTTGCAATGGGACTTTCCGCTGGAAGATCTGGCGGGCGCTAACGAGCTTGATCCAGCTTTGGCGGCATTTCTTGATGCGGGAGATTCGCCGGTGGTTTTCCGCTTCGGCAACGACCCGACACGATCCAGACGTTTTTATGAAGTTGCCACCGAGCTTACCGCACGGATTGGCGGCCGGGCGGTGTTTGTCACTCGTCAAGGGGATCCGATGCCTGATGGGTTGCCCTCCTCCATCTTTGTGACAACTTTCGTACCATTCAGCAAGCTGCTCACTCGCTCATGCGCATGTGTGCACTATGGCGGCATTGGTACGGTCTCCCAGTGTTTTGCCGCAGGGCTGCCACAGATCGTCGTTCCCTTGGTTTTCGACCAGTTTGACAATGCCTGCTATGTGGAGCAGTTGGGGGCCGGACTGCGGCTTGACTTGCGCCAATGGTCGGTCGCCCATGCATTACCCTTGCTGCGCCGTTGTTTGGAAGCAGAGGACATACGCCGCAACGCCATGCAGTGTGCAGAGCGGCTGCGAAACCGCAGGCCTGCGACAGAGCTTGCCGAGTGGCTTGAGACAAAAATGACCGCCCCCGGCGCGGCATGAAACGGTTTGTTTGTTCGCTCCACAAATCAGGATATGTGCCGCATGAGTCGAAACATTTGCGGCATGGGGTTGCGATTGGCCAGGTTGCGCTAGGATGAGTGATGCAACTGCGTCCCGTGCCTGCACATGAAGAACTGCTGAAGCGGGCCTGGCCGCCTCTCAATTCCTGTCACCCCGTCTCATGAGCCATGTCTTGCTGCTGCCCTTTGGTACATCCGGCAGCATTTTTCCATTCATCTGGCTTGGCAGACTGCTGATGCGCCGAGGGCATCGTGTGACCATGATCACGGCACGCATTCACCAGGAGCCAGCCATCAGCGCAGGGCTGAACTTTGTAGCCGTCGGCAATGATGCCGTTGAGCAGATGTTGCAGGACCCTGGTTTGTGGCGGCCAGCTATTGGCTCCAAGGTGGCCTACCAGCACGCTGGCCATGCCACGGGTGATTATGTGCAGGCGGTTGAAGCCCTTATTGCCAGGGAAGGGGTGCCAGACCTGATGCTGGCACCGATGATCTGTTTTGGTGCCCGATTGATGCGGGAGAAGCTGCGCATTCCACTGGTGAGCGTGCATCTCTATCCCATGATGTTTGTGAGCGCGTATGATGTGCCGCAGATCATTCCGTTGGTCCGCTGGTTGCGGAGGCTGCCATTGTGGGTGCGCCAGGCGATCCTGGCATTTCCGAATCCGCTCGATTTTTTTGCGCTGTTTTCAGTGTGGCGGTGCTGTGCCGAAAACGGCGTTACCAAGCCACTGAGTCTCTGGCGGCAGTGGTGGCACTCTCCAGACGGTGTGTTGGCGTTGTTTCCTGCCTGGTTTGCCCAGCCACAGCCGGACTGGCCGCAAAATCTTCTGCAATGGGATTTTCCGCTGGAAGACATGGCGGCCGAACGCCCGCTGGAGCCGGATCTCCAGGCTTTTTTGCAGGCAGGCGCGGCTCCCGTGGTCTTTACGCCGGGCACCGGACATCATCATGCTACGCGATTCTTTGAAACCGCAGTCACGCTGACGGAAAAACTCGGCTGCCGTGCGGTGTTTCTAACCTCCAAAACGACCCAGGTGCCCGAGGGGCTCCCTCCCTCCATTTTCGTCGCCGCTTACGCCCCGTTCAGCGCGCTGTTGCCGCACGCCTCCGCGTTTGTGCATCACGGTGGCATCGGCACCATCGCGCAAAGTCTGGCGGCAGGGGTGCCGCAGCTCGTGGTGGACATGGCCTTGGATCAGCACGACAACGCGGAGCGCCTGGAGCGTCTCGGAGCCGGCCTCAGCATCCGTGCCAGCCGTTTTTCACTTGAGCGGGCGCTGCCCCTGCTGCAACGCTGTTTGTCGGATCAGCGGTTACAGATGAAGGCCAAAGAGCTTGCCGCCAAGATCAAGGCTAACCGCGATGCAGGGCCAATTGTAGAGTGGCTGGAGGGAAGATACCTGAGGTCATCCTGAACGCACAAAATCCAGCAGCACATGGCTCCTCCCATCTACCTCATTCCCGGCCTGGGCGCGGATCAGCGCAATTATGCAGGTCCCTGGACCGAGCTGCCTGGCTGCACCTTCCTTAACTGGCCGGAGTACCAGGGCAAGGCATCCATGCCGGAAGTCGCCAGATTCATGGCCGACGCATGGCAACTACCACCGCACGCCATCCTTATCGGCAGCTCGTTCGGCGGCATGCTTGCTTGTGAACTCGCGAAAATCCTCCCGGTCCATGCGCTTGTGCTCGTGGCCAGTACCACTGCGAGGGACAATTTTACCTCGACGGCCAAAATGAAACGACTCACACGAGTCCTCCCTCTGCGGCTGGTGCAGATGCTGTTGCGCTGCTCCCAGCCTGTGCTGAAAAAAATCTGGGGCCGTTCGCCGACGCCCGTTGCGTGCGCGGTGCTCGACTCCATCCAGATGTTCAGCGCCTGCCAGGCGGGTTTTTACCGGAATGTGTTCCAAGCCATTTCGACCTGGGAGGGATTTGCCGACCATCACACCCGGCTGGTCCGCATCCACGGCAGGCACGACAAGCTGATCCTGCCGCCACCACAGGCAGATCTATATCTTGAGGGTGGTCATTTGATCGTCATGACGCATGCACGCGAGTGTGTGAACTTCATCCAGTCCTGGCTGGAGTGTGATATGAGCAGTCCCAGGTGCGATGGCTGAAAATGCGCTGAAATCATTGGCGACTCCGCAGGAAGTGAATCTACCTGCTGTTTCATCCCGATGAGTGCATCCTCGTCCAGTTCTCAAACTCCCGAACGCCGTTTCGGCCTGCTACAGGCGACGGCGTTGAACATGTCCAACATGCTCGGCGCGGGGCCGTTCATCACCATCCCGGCGCTGATGCTGACCATGGGCGGGCCGCTGTCTATGCTGGGCTGGGGCGTGGCTCTGGTCCTGGCTCTGGCAGACGGACTGGTGTGGAGTGAGTTGGGAGCAGCGCTGCAAAAGTCCGGCGGGTCGTATGTTTACCTGCGTGAGGGCTACGGGCGTGAAACATGGGGCCGCTTCATGGGTTTTCTGTTCATCTGGCAGTTCATTCTGAGCGGGCCGTTGGAGCTCGCGACGGCCTACGTCGGTGTGGCGCAGTATTTGCAGCCGCTGTGGCCGCAGAGCAGCGAGTTCACCCGGTTGTGCGCGGGCGCGGGTGTGGGGCTGTTCATGATTTTCCTGCTGTATCGGCGCATCGAGTCGATTGGGACCATCATGGTCACGCTGTGGGTTGGTGCTCTGCTGGCCATGGTCAGCGTGATCGTCACCGGCGCGCTGCATTTTGATGCTCGGCTGGCGTTCGATTTTCCGCCTGACGCGTGGCATTTCGACGCCGCCAAATGGGTGGCGTTGGCGGCGGCGGCGCGCATCGGCATGTATGATTACTTGGGCTACTACGACATCTGCTTCATCGGCGATGAGGTGAAGCAGCCGGGGCGGGTGATTCCACGCGCGGTCATGCTCAGCCTCGTGCTGGTGGCGCTGATCTACTGCGCGGTGAATTTGTCGATCATTGGCGTGGTGCCGTGGCGGGAGTTTGCGAGTGCGGACGGCGTGAGCAAGCCCGTGGTGACGATGATGATGACGAAAATTTACGGGGAGAGCTTCGCCCAGCTTTTCACCGGGCTTGTGCTGTGGACGATGGTGGCGTGTTGTTTTGCGATGTTGCTGGGCTACTCACGCATTCCGTATGCCGCAGCGCGTGATGGCAGCTTTTTCAGAGTCTTTGGCCGGCTCCATCCACGCCTGGGGTTTCCGCATGTGTCGTTGATCGTCGTCGGTGTCTTTGCCGCCGCAGCCACGTTTGTGAAGCTGGGAACGCTGATCGACGCACTGCTCACCACCCGCATCGTGGTACAGTTTGTTGGGCAGATCGGTGCGCTGGTCATGCTGCGGCGCGTGCAGCCGGAACTGCGGCGTCCGTTTCGCATGTGGCTCTATCCTGTGCCCGCGCTGCTGGCTTTTGTGGGCTGGATGTATCTGCTCCTGACAACGGATCGCGAGTTGCTGGGCTATGGCATGGCCGTGTTGTTGGCCGGTTCCCTCGTGTTCCTAGTGTGGAGTTGGCTGGCACGCTCTTGGCCGTTTGCAGCGGCAAAAGACACTTGATTTGGAGATGGCCTGTGGATGAATCGTCGCATGTGCCGAATCCTCGCCTGCCTGCTGCTGTTCACTGCCTTTCTTCACGCCGATGAATTTGATCCCAAGGACAACACCATCGTGCTCGGTCAGCGCGTGGGCTTGATCAAGCCCGGCATGACCTCAACGGACATCGGGCGTGCTTATGGGAAGCAGAATCTCACCGCGCATAAAATCCCCGGTGCTGAAGGCGAGCCAATGGATGTCGCGAAACTGTTTGCGGGCACTGATCGTGAGTTGGTGCTCACATGGGATCCAAACAACGACAAGAAGCAGGTGGTGTTCGACATCAGCGTCGTCGGCAAAGCCTGGAAGTTTGACAACGGTCTCAAGGCGGGCATGACCGTCGAAGAAGTCGAGAAGATCAACGGCAAGCCCTTCAAGATCGCTGGATTTGGATGGGACTACGGTGGTTACGCCAGCTTTGAAGGTGGCAAACTGGAGGGGAAGGTGAGCATTCGCTTCAATCTCGCCGCTCAAAGTGTTCCTGATTACCTCGCGGGTGAAAAGCAACTATCCTCCACCGACAAGCAATTGCGCGCTGCCAAACCTCTGGTCGAAGCGGGCATCTCCGTCTTCATGCGGTGAGCGGATAGACTTGAAGAGTAAAGTTAAAACATCACGGCCCTCGGCGATGATTCGCAGAGGGCCGTGAAAAGAGGGAATGGAGGTGAAACTCGCAGGCTTTACGCGAACAGCTTCGTCACCGGCTTGGCCTTTACCAGTTCACGCGGTTGATTGAGATGATTGTAAACAATCGTCTCGGGGTCGATGCCGACGGCGTGGTAGATGGTGGCGAGGAGTTCGGTCGGATGCACAGCGTCTTCGACGGGGGCGGAGCCGGTGGCGTCTGATTTGCCGTGGACGTAGCCGCGCTTGATGCCAGCACCACCGACGATGGCGGTATAGCAGTAAGGCCAGTGGTCACGGCCATCGGCGCTGTTGCTATTGCCGCTGGTGGACACGCCTTTTTCCGGGCTGCGGCCGAATTCGCCGAGGGCGACGACGATGGTTTCGTCGAGCAGGCCGCTGGCATCCAGATCATCAAACAAGGCGCTCAGGCCCTGGTCCAGCATGGGGCCGGATTTGTTCTTCATGCGCTCTGTGAGGCCGGCGTGGTGGTCCCAGGAATGATTGTCAGAATTCGCGACCTTAGGCCAGATGACTTCGACCACACGCGTGCCAGCTTCCAGCAGGCGACGGGCAAGCAGACAGCTCTGACCGAAAGTGTTACGTCCGTAGCGATCACGCAGTTTTTCAGGCTCACGGTCAAGGGCGAAGGCGTCACGCGCACGACCACTGGAGATGAGGTTCAAGGCCTGGCTGTAGTAGCTGTCCAGGCTCATGTCCTTCACAGCGGCTTCGATTTGCGGCATCTGATCGTTGATGGCATCGCGCAGCTTCGCACGGCGCTCGAGGCGGACGCTGAAGAGGTCGGGGCGCAACTGGAGGTCGTCGATCTTGATGCGGTCCATCTTGCCCATGTCGAGGTCATCGCCATCGGGGAAGAGCTTGTAGGGTTCGTAAGCCTTGCCGAGGAAACCTGCACCGCCGCCTTTGCCGACGACGTTGGATTCCTGCAACGGGCGTGGCAATTGCACGAAGGGGAGCATCGGCTCCTGCAGTGGCTTGAGGCGCACGATGTTGCTGCCGAAGTTCGGGAAATCCTTGGCGTTTGGAGGCTCAAGCTGGCCGGAGGGGCTCACCTTGTCCGTCGTGTAGCCGGTCATGATCTGATAAATCGCCGCCGTATGGTTGAAAAGACCATTCGGTGTGTAGCTCATCGAATTGATCATGGTGAACTTGTCGTTCACCTTGGCGAGGCCCGGCAGGATCTCAGTGAAGTGCTTGCCCGGAACTTTCGTCGGGATCGTTTTGAAGGCGCTGCGCACATTGTCCGGCACGTTTTCCTTCGGGTCCCATAGGTCCAGGTGGCTGGGGCCGCCCTGCAGATAGATCATGAGCACATGCTTGGCCTTGCCCCATCCGGCGCGGCCTGCGTTCGGAGAATTTGCCGCCATGGCCTGGCCACGGAGCACATTGTTGAGCGTGAGGCCCATCATCGACCCGCCGCCCACGCGCAGGATGTCACGACGCGAGAAGCCGAGGTTTTTGTCGCAAAGGTCTTTACCGGGAACGCCTGGGATGCGGAACATGGTGTGCTAGGGGTTGAGATGAAAGGTCAATATCGGGGGCATGTACGACAAGGAAGGGGCAATCTTGCCATTTTTGGGCAGATCGTCGAGGCTGGGCAGGAAAGTCCATGCCAGGGGCGGGGATGAGGCAATGGCCTGCCGTTGCTGCGTTCCCGATTTTTATCGACGTAGGAGCGCGCATTATGTTATCTACATCCTTGTCATGAATGAAGAATACAATCCCTATGCGGCACCGAAATCGTCTGTTCTGACTGCTCCGGTCTCGAATGAGGGGCTGCCTCTCGCCAGCCGGTGGCACCGGCTAGTCGCTTCGTTTCTTGATTCACTCATTCTAGGGGCCATCTTTATGCCGCTGCAATTCTTAACTGGAACCTACCAAAGAGAAGCGGCTCGTCAGGCGGCTGGCGGTTCCATCTTCGCTTTCAGGCCGGAGAATATGCTTTGGGCTGCTTTTGGAGTGATCATCTTGGTTGGCATTAATTGGAACTTTCTGCTCAATGGACAAACGATCGGCAAGAAAGCGCTCAAGCTTCGCATTGATAACGTCGAGGGCGGTCCATGTGACCGGGGCAGAATCATCACCCGACGCATCGTGGTCGTGCAGGTTCTTTTCCTCATTCCGGTGCTCAATTTCATCTTCATGATCGTGGACTGCCTCATGATTTTCCGCAGCAACAAACGCACCCTGCATGACGAGATCGCCGGAACCAAGGTGGTTGACCTGCGCTCACAGCTCGGCTGATAGCCGCTGCATAGTGATCCCGCCTCAATCCTCAAACATGAACTCATTGCTCATCAGCAGCACCTGCGCGAGCTGACTGAGAGGACTTTGGGCTTTGGCACGGCCGATGGGCCAGCGGCTGGCGTCGCAGAAGTCGTTTTTCGCATTGGTGAGCACTTCGCCGGTGTCGGCGCGGCGGATGGTGGGTTGCCAGTCGAAGCTGTCGCTGTCGGTGCCACCTTCGTTGTGAACGATGAAGCAGAGGGTGTCGCCGCGTTTCACATCTGCGGTCAGCTTGACGGGAACAGTTTTGTTCTGCGGGGTGCAAAACTGTTCGGCTAGGATGCCGGTGCGCTCGTTGTAAACCCACGCACGCACGCCATCGCCACGATCACTGGCGCGGCTCAACACACTGTCGATGGAGATTTTCATATCGGTCGGGACGTGCCAGCGGGCGGTGACGATGTATCCGTCCTGCGCGGCGTGGCCACCGTAGTTGGCCCAGAAGACATGCCCCCATTGGGGATCTGGGAGCTTGGGGCCGGGACTCCACATTTTCTGGCCGTTGCCACCACGGTCTGTCAGTTGTGTGAAGGCTTGGAACTCGGTGAAGGACGGCTTGCCCTCGGGCGTGCGGGCGAACTTCATCGTGCCATAGCTCCAGCGGAAGGTTTTTTCAGCATTGAGTGCGGTGGCATCGGCGGCGAAGCGCTGAGCCAGTTCGACTTCGTCGGGCTTCGGATCACGGGCGAGGATGCGGTGGTACATCGCACGGATGGCTTCGGAATCGAGCGTGGTGCCAGCCAGCGGCGTGGCCTTGGCGATGGCATCGGCCCGGGCGCGCATGAAGGGGCTGTTCATCAGAAACAGCGCCTGCTGTGGCACCGTGGTGTTGAAGCGCTGCGGGCTGTGGCTGTCTGGATTGGCGAAGTCAAACATCGCTGGCACGCTGGCCTGATCGTAGCGGTCCACTTTGAGATAAACGGTGCGCAGGGTATCGGCATCCTTCGCATTCAGCTCCGCTGCGCGTCCGCCATGCCTGCTGGTGTTCAGTTCGCCGGTGGCAGACAGGAGCGCATCACGCATCGTTTCATAATCCAGGCGCTGGCGGTTGAAGCGGCTGAGCAGGTCGTTCTCAGCGTCCTTCGTGGCTTTTTCCGGCGTGGCGTGGCTGCTCTGCTGAAAAGTGCGGGAAGTGAGGATAAGCGTGTGCAGCTTCTTCAAACTCCAACCGTTTTCCATGAAAGTGGCGGCTAGGTAGTCGAGTAGATCGGCTTGCACAGGCTTCGCGGTCTGTACACCGAAATCACTGGTCTGGGAGACGAGCGGCTTGCCGAAGTGCTGCAGCCACACGCGGTTCACAATGACGCGTGCGGTGAGCGGGTTATCCTTACTGGCGATGTGTTTGGCGAGTTCAAGGCGACCGCTGCCTTCCGTGAATTTTTCACCGCCGAACATCGTGAGCCATGCACGCGGCGCGGGATCACCCTGCCTCCCTGGATTGCCACGGATATAAACGCGCACGTCAGCAGGCTTCGGTTTGTCCAGCATCACCATGGCGCGTGGCGGTGCTCCGGGGTGCGTGCTGTCGAGCTTGGTGCGCTCGTTGTTAAAGCGCACCACCGTTTCGCTGTCCTTGCGGGTGAAGAATACGTCTGCCCCCTCCACCGGCACGGACATGGGGGAAAGCTTGTCCTGCATGAGCTGGCGCATGGGCTCCACCTTGCTGTCGAGAATGATGCGTGAGTAGGCCAAGGCGACGTCCTTCATCGACTTCGGGGGTGTCTGCGCGAAGGGGGCGGCGATCTCCGGCGTGCAGCCGCTCTCTGGCTTGGCCAGCTCCAGGGCTACGGCGGTTGATTTCGCGGCAAACTCCGCCTCGGGCAGTTTGGCGAAGCGGCTCCAGGCAATCATCGCCGCATGCGGCTTGGTACCGAGGGCGTAGCGCTTGAGGAAATCGCGCCACTGGTTGGCCACGCGGTCACGCAGCTTCATCTGGCCGGCCTTGCCTTTGAAGATAGTGCTGTCCTTGATGTCCGACGACTCCTGGGCAAATGCGAGATACTCTGCCAGGCGCTCTGGCTTGCGAAACTCGTCATAGACGGTGCGCTTGTAGTCGAGCTCCTTCTTCGCGATCTCGGCCACCTTCACATTGTAGTCCTGCGCATCCTTCTCGTTCGCCGCCTTGCCGATGATGGGCATTGCGGTGTCATCCGGCTCGTCGCTACTGTTCAGGATGCTGTAAATCGCATAGTAGTCACGGCTCGGGATCGGATCGAATTTGTGATCATGGCAGCGAGCGCAGGCGATTGTAATACCGAGGAGGCCACGGCCAATGACATCAATGCGGTCATCCGCGATGAGCAGTCGGTCATTGATGAAGCGTTCACCCACATTGTAGAAACCCAGTGCCGCGAGGTTGGGCGAATTGGGCGTGGCGGCGGTGAGACGATCCGCCGCAAGCTGATAGCTCACGAACTGGTCATACGGCATGTCCTCATTAAACGCCTTCACAATCCAGTCACGATAGGTGTAGGCGAAGGGATACAAATTGCTGCGTCCTGCTACCTGATAGCCGTTCGTGTCCGCATACCGCACCACATCGAGCCATAAGCGCGCCCAGCGCTCGCCATAGGCGGGTTGGGCGAGCAGTTGCGAGACCAGCGCCTGCGGGGCAGGATTCTTCTGCAGCTCTTCATAGCTCGGGGGCAATCCAGTCAGCGTGAGGTAGATGCGACGCGTCAGCAGAGCCGGGTCTGCAGGTGCGGCGAAATCGAATCCGGCAGCCTTGAGCTTGGCACCGACGAATGCGTCGATCGGATTGCCGGTGAAACCAGCGGGCAGCGCGGGCTTTTGCACCGGCTTGTAGGCCCAGTGCTGCATCGGGTCGGCTTTGGCGTGCTCTGCCACAGCGGCTTCTACTGGCCAGGGCAGCCCCAGGCTGATCCATTTTTCAATCGCGGCGATCTGGGGCGCAGGCAGTTTGCCGCCCTTCTTGGGCATCGCCTCGACACCAGCGGCGTGATTGATCGCCTTGATCAGCTTGCTGGCGCTCGGGTTGCCGGGTTCGACGACCTTGCCATACTCGCTGCCTTGCAAAATCGCTGCGCGTGAGTCAAGACGCAGGCCGTTTTGATGCTTGTGCGCGCCATGGCAGTCGTAGCAGCGCTCTGCGAGCACCGGGCGGACGTTTTTCTCAAAGTACTCGATCTGGTCGGGCGGAAAAGTCTCGGCGGCAGCCGCAAGGGAACTTGCGACGGCAAAGCCGCCCAAAACGAGAGAGGGAAACTGGAAACGCAGGGTCATGTGGGGGTTCGACGGGGGATTCTACATCACTTTCCGCCAAAAACCAAACGCGCAGCCAGCCTGCCACCTTGCAGGCGGCAAGATACGGTTCTTGTCACAGATCAGACCTGGTTTGCCCGCAGTACCCGCAGCATGTTCCCGCCGATGACCTGCCGGATCGTCTCATCGCTGTGGCCGCGCATGATCATGCCGAGGGTAAAAAGCGGCCAGTTGGACCAAGCGACGCTCTGCTCTGCCTCAATGCTCGTCACATAGTCGTCCTTGGGCCAGAGGTGCTCCCATTTGTCGGCACTGCCACCGGGTGCTTTGAGCAGCTTGGCCCGCTCTTCTTTGTCAAAACGGGAGGTGTAGGCCACATCGCAGCCGATGGCGGCGTGCGTGGCCCCAAATTTCTTGATGAGATGATCAAGGTGATCGAGCAACGCAGCGATGTCACCTTTGCCACCGAGAAAGCGGGGAATGCAGCAGATGCCGACAAGGCCGTCGGTATCGCAGATGGCCTTGATGGTGTCGTCCGGCTTGCCGCGAAAGTGCTCATAAACACCACAGCAGGTCGTGTGACTGGCGACCATGGGCCGTGTGCTGGCCTTGGCCGCGTCGTAGGCCGTCTTCCAGCCGCTGTGTGCCACGTCTGCGATGACTCCGATCTTGTTCATCTCCGTGACGGCCGCATGGCCAAAATCACTCAGGCCGCCATCATGGGGTTCCCCGGCGCCATCGCCCAGCGGATTCCTCCGGTTGTAGGTCACATGCATCATGCGTGCACCCAGCTCGTGGAAGATGCGCACAAAGCGCAGCTCATCCCGCACGCTCTCCCAGTCCTGCATCAGCGGCACACCGTTCGTCGTGAAGCAGAGACCGACATTTCCTGCCTTTTTTAGCGCCACGATTTCATCTGCCGTCACCACTTTGGAGAGCGCAGGCTTCAGCAAGTCCGTCGCCTTGGTGAAATGGGCGAAGCGCTTGATCAGCCGCAGCGGGTCGCTGCCTTCCTCGCCCGTGTTTTGGAAAATGCAGGTCACGCCAGCGGCGTGGAAGGCATCCAGGAACTCTTTGCGCTCGCGTTCATTCGTTGCGTTGCGGTTCATGGACATCGACTCGCGCAGGTCGTTGATCTCGGCGGCACCGACGCCAGCCTTGATCGCCTCGTTCATCGCTTCCGCATCGATGGCACAGCGCGGCGCGAAGCCGTAGCTTTCAAACACCACGGAGCCGAAATGCAGCTCCCATGCGTGCTCGATCTGCGCTTGCGTGGGCTTCAGCAGGCCCAGCGCGATTTCACGCGGCTTGTCGATGGCCGGATTGCCAGTGATCCATGATCTTTGCGCCTCCTGTGAACGAGCGAGAATGTTGAAGCTACCCGCGCACGCAGCTAGCGGCAGCGTTTGCAACAGGCGACGGCGTGTCAAAGGGGCGTTCATGAGAATGAACAAACGCAGCTTGGCGGTTGTTTTTCAGGCTCTGATCTTAACGGGGCCAGCATTAGGAATCGTTTTGTTCTTTGACTTAACGAAATCATCTCAAGCTAATAAAGCTAAGATTTTGAAGGATGATGCTGTTTGACTGAAATTAGAAATTATCACCAATGAGTCATCGTTTGGATGGCGTTCTGTTTATAGCAACCCACAGCCATTTATGAAATTCATCGGCGGCGCAAATTTTATTCTGTAAAAGTGGCGATCAGGTTTGGGATGGTTCAGCGGAGTTCATGTTGAGGTAAATTTTGCCGGTGCTCCACTCATCGCTTTGCTCGCAGAGCAGGGCGGAGACGAGGCGCAGGAGGG
>CAINGK010000156.1 GCA_903848465.1 uncultured Verrucomicrobiota bacterium | reverse complement strand
CCGCAGCCCCCAATGGGGCGTGCATTGCAAGGCTAAAGCCTTTTACAGAACAGACTTTACACCCCCACATGGATTCTCGCGATTTTGGCGGGATCTCCCCAGCCAGCACTGCGGGATTGCAGGTTCAAATGTCGTTTTGGGTGAAGCCCACGGACTGGGATGACCCGGACACGGGCAATATTTTTGGCCTGTCGCTGCTGGATTCCGCCAATCACCCGATGTTTGAAGTGGGGTACACCGGGGACAATCATCTGCAGTATCGAATGACCGGCGGCGCATGGATTACGACGGCCTATATCATCGGCAGCATGGGTTGGTCTGAAATCACCGTGACGCTGGATACGCTGGGGAATACCGCCAGTCTTGGCGTCAGCGCCTACAATGACAACACTTCCCTGCTGGCAAGCAACAGCAGCGTCCTCAGCAATCAAAGTCTTGGAGTGGTCAGCGGCGCATTCACCGGACTGCAGTGGGATTTGCGGGGCGGCACGCTGAACAATGGTGCCATCAGCTACATCAACAGCTTTGACGATTTTAATTTTGCCGTCGCCCCGGTGCCGGAGCCAGGATGCGTGACACTTATACTTTTGGCCGCCGCTTTACTGCAAGCCCCACGTCGGCGGAAGTAAAGCTTTGGGTAGGGGATGCGGGTTGTGAGTGCATAAAAAAACACCCGGTCTTGCGACCGGGTGCTCTCATGGAGGAGATAATCCTCAGTTGATTAGGCGAAGATGTCCACAACTGGAACGCCCTTGTCGCCGACCGTGAACGGACGGTTCGAGGGGGACATGACGACTTCATCCACAGGCAGGCCCATGCCATGGCCGATGGTGGCCTGGAAGTCCTGCGGTGTGCATTGCTTGTCAGCCACGCGGCGGCCTTCCTTGTCGGTGGAGCCATAGACGAAGCCGCCTTTGACGCCGCCGCCTGCGAAGACGGTGGAGTAAGCGAGCGGGTAGTGGTCACGGCCATCATTTTCGTTGATGTCCGGTGTGCGGCCGAACTCAGAACCCATGACGATCATCGTGGAAGCCAGCAGGCCATTGGATTCAAGGTCTTCGATCAAGGTGGCGAAGACATTGTCCATGTTGGCTGCTGTCGTGCCAAGAGCACCGTCAATGGTGTTGTGCATGTCCCAGCCGCCGGATTGAACTTCGACGAAGCGGACACCGGCCTGGACGAGACGACGGGCAAGGAGGGCTCCCTGACCGAAGTTGTTTTTGCCGAACTTCTCACGCACCGCAGCAGACTCCTGGCTGAGATCGAAGGCCTTCAGGTCTTCGCTCTTCATGAGCTTGACGGTCTCGTCATAGAACTCGGAGTAGGACTTCACATCATCCGACTGGAACTTCTTGCGGAAGGACGTGTCGAACTCATCGGTGAGGGAGAGACGCTTCTTGAACTGGTCGCCGGAAGTGGTCGGTTTGATGTTCTGCAGCCCGGACTCAGGATTGGAGATCGGGATGGGGCTCATCGTGGTGGGGAAGAAGCCAGCTCCTGGGAAGGCATTGCCGCTGTTGACGACGACGCTATCTGGCAGGGTTGGTCCCTTGATGCGGCCCAGGAAATGGGAAGCCCAAGCACCGATGCAAGGATGGACAATCGTGCCACGCGGCTCATAGCCGGTCTTCATGACATAAGTGCCCTGATCATGCACACCCGTCTTGGAGCTCATGGAGCGAATGATCGAGAACTTGTTGGCCACCTTGGCCATCTTCACCATGGTGCCGCCGAGACGGTCCATGTTGCCGGAACCCGAATTGGCCTTGATCGGATCGGTCGGGCCTTTGGTGGCGCCGTCCTTGGGATCCCAGGTGTCAATGTGGGTCATACCGCCACCCATCCAGAGGAAGATGACGTTTTTGGCTTTGCCGAAACCGGGGGTGCCGGGGCCGGAAGCGCCAGCGGCAGCCAGATTCAGTGAGGGCATGACGGTCACGCCGAGAGCGGCTTGAGCGGTGCGCATCATGAAGTCACGACGAGCGATAGGATTGAGTTTGTTGAGTGCTGATTTCATAAGTGATGTTTAGCGCGTTACGTGTTTTGGTTTCTTGTGAGAATTACTGGATGAAGATGAACTCGCGGGTGTTGATGAGAGCCCAGATCATGTTGGCATAGCCATCTTCGCCGCCGGAGAGAGCGCGCTTGGCGATGTCTTTTTCCGACAGTGTCGGGCGGCGGTTAAGGACGGAGACAAAGAGTGCCTCAACCTTTTCTGGTGGAGACTTCACCTTTTCCATCGTGCGGAAGATCAGCGAATCCGGGCTGGTGAGCATCTGCTGCGCCTTGCCGTTCATCATCATCAGCACTTGGGGCACCGAGCCGGCCTTGACACTGCCGTCAATCAATAGGCGGGGGGATTGGCCGAAATCGATGAGGAAGTGGCCGTTAGGTGCTGGCTGCTCCAGGGTGGCGGCGCGGCGGAGAACCATGCCGTTGTAGGTGAGGGTGGCGTTTTCCATCATATCTCCGGCAGACTTGGTGTCGGCCTTGCCCTTACCTTTGCCTTTGCTGTCCATCATCATGTCATCACCGCCGGCATCAGCCAGAGTGCCGCCATTGAGGGCGCGTTCTTTTTCGCCCATTTTGCGGAAGGCTTCATACTTCATGAGCACAGTTTGCGCATCCAGCTTGGGATTGTTCAGGTCCAGGTCAACGGAGCGGCTGTAAAGATCTTCCAGTGGCTTGGCATACTTGTCGGGGTCACCGAGCACCAGGGTCATGTAGGAATCCCAGGCCTGTTCCGCGCTCATGCGGCGAAGCAGAGGTCCCTGGAAGTAGTAGGGTTCGCCCATGGCGATCTTTTCCGAGGTCGCTTCCGACTGGTAAGCACGGGTGTTGTAGATGATGCGCATGAAAGCCTTGATGTCGAACTTCACACGAATCATTTCCTGGGCCAGATGGACGAGCAGTTCAGGATTCACCGACTGCTTGGGATCATCAATGTTGGTCACTGGCTCAGAGATGCCCTGGCCGAAGGCGCGCTTCCACATGCGGTTGGCGATTGCCATGGCAAAGCGGGGATTGCTCGGGTCGGTAGTCCACTTGGCGAATGCGGTGCGAAGTTCCTCGGCGGATTTCATCTTCTGCTTGTAGGCAGGAAGATTTTTGTCGTTTTTGCTCCAGGTGATGAACTTCGGTTCCACTAGGGCGTCCGGTTTGTCATCTGGGTACTTGTAGTCATGCGGCAGCTTCATGTTGTTGCTGTCCATGTCGCCAACCACAGCATTGTTGGCTCCCATGTAGTTGCGGATGCCATTGCGCAGGCGCTTGATGTCCCCGCCGCTCTTGGTGACCATTTCTTCAATCTTGGGCATCAGGTCTTTCATGGCGTCCATCGCCATCATGCCGGAGGCATCCTTGGCTTTTTTGCGGTTTGCGACCGCACGCATGTTGGTGGTGGTGGCACCGAAGAAGGCAGCCATCTCATAGAACTGATGTTGGGTCCAGTCGGAGAAGGGGTGGTCGTGGCACTGGGCGCAAGCCACGTCGGTGCCAAGGAAGACAGCGAGGGTGTTGGCCAGATTGTCCAGCGGCATCCCGGCATCACGGAGCAGATAACCTGCGGCACCATTGTATTCGCCGTTTTCCTTCTTGTCCCACATCTTGCCCTTGGCGGTCAGCATCTCAAAGACCATCTTGTCCCAACTGACGTTGTTCTGGATCTGATGCTGCATCCAGTTGATGTAAGGAACGCCGCGCAGGTTGTCCTGTTCGAGGCGGTCTTTCACCCGCAGCATTTCCGCGAAGTAGTTGTAGGTATTGCTGCTGTAGCCGGGGCTGTCGATCAGCATGTCGATCAGCTTGGAACGCTTGTTCGGATTGGAGTCCTGAATGAACTGCATGGATTCCGCATAATTTGGAATACGACCCACGACGTCGAGATAGACACGGCGCACGAACTGCTCGTCGTTGGCCATCGGGTTGAATCCGGTGATCGGCTTCTTGCCACCCTTGGCGCGCGCAGGATTGGCACGCACGAGTCCATTGGCCACGAGTTTGTCAACGGCGGCGGAAGCCTGGGCGACTGTGGCATTTGCCAACATCACTGGCTGGTCCGAGGGCTTCATGGATTTCGCCAGCGCCTGGTCTTCAGCAGACAGCTTGGTGAGCGGGAACTTGTGAGTGCCACCATCTGCGGTTTGCAGGATGATGTTGTCTCCATCGATGCCGATGAATGAGGCGGTGACTTGGCGGCCTGAGGTGTCCGTCCAAGTGCGAATTTCCGCCATGGCGGAGGACGCAACAAGGGCGGAAACAAGCAGGCTGCTGAGCAGTTTTGTGGTTTGTTTCATGGTGATGTGGAATGAATGAAAGTGACTTCCGATGGCTCAAACGTGCCGGAATGCCCTTCAATTAGGGGAATTTGCCGTTTTTTACATTTTCAGCAAGCGCTGAGACGGGGCGGACCTATTTACCCGCCCCTAGACGGGCTTTTTCCAGGGCGGCAGCCATGCTCTGGGTCAGATCTGGCTGTGTTTGGGCCAGATTTTGACTCTCCCCGAGGTCTTTGGACAAATCATAAAGCTGAGGGCCGAGGGCATTTCCGGTTTCATTATCGGTGCTTTTGCTTCGGGCGGGGCCTTGATTGGCGGGGATGAATTTCCAGTTTCCCTGCCGCAGGCTGAGGGGGCCACCCTGCTCCACCAGTTCCGCCCGTCCGGTTTTATCCTCACCCAGCAGCGCTGGTAGCACATTCTGGCTGTCCACGGCGGCTACCGGGGCCTGCTGACCGGTCAAAGCGGCAAAACTGGCGGGGAAATCGACCTGGCAGACCAGGGCGGGACTCACTCCGGGCTTCACTTTGGCGGGCCAGCGCACGATGAAGGGCACCCGCGTGCCAGCTTCAAAGGCACTGTATTTCCCTCCCCGCAATGGGCCTGCGGGATGATGGCTGCCAAGTTTTTGGACTGCCTCGTCCTGGTAGCCGTCGTCCACCACTGGGCCGTTGTCGCTGCTGAGTAGGACGAGGGTGTTTTCCTTCAAGCCGAGCCGGTCGAGCGTCGCCAGGATGGTTCCCACGCTGTCGTCGAACTGCAAAATGGCATCTCCGCGCGGTCCCATGCCGCTTTTACCCACGAAACGAGGGTGGGGGACGCGTGGCACATGTGGGTCATGCGCTGCAAAGTAGAGAAAGAAGGGGCCGTCTTTGCTCTTCTCCATGAACTTCACCGCCTGGGCCGTGAAGGTGTCCGCCATGTCCTCGTCTTTCCATAGAGCTGCTTTGCCGCCCTTCATATAACCAATGCGGCTGATGCCATTGATCAAAGCCATGTCATGCCCATGGCTGGGGTGCATCCTGAGCAGTTCGGGGTTGGCTTTACCCGTTGGTTCGCCAGGGAAGGGCTGCTGATAGCTCACCTGGATCGGGTCCGCTGGGTCAAGACCCACGATATTTCGGTCCTGTACATAGACACAGGGCACGCGGTCGCCCGTGGCAGCCATGATGAAGCAGTGGGTGAAGCCGATCTCCAGCGGTCCTGGTTGGATCGCGCCATTCCAGTCCAAACCACCTTCGCCAAGCCCCAGATGCCATTTCCCGACCACGGCTGTCTGGTAGCCCGCACCTTTGAAAACAGACGCCAGAGTCGCCCGTCCAGGCTTGATGATCAATTTGGCGTCACCGGGCAACACGCCCGTGCCTTTCTGCCGGAAGGCGTATTCGCCTGTCAGCATCGCGAACCGTGAAGGCGTGCAGGTCGCCGCCGCACAATGCCCGTCCGTGAACCGCAGCCCCTCGGCGGCCAGCTTGTCGATGTGCGGTGTGGCAATCGTTTTCGAGCCGTAGCAGGACACATCACCGTAACCCAGGTCATCGGCGTAGAGCAGCACCACATTCGGTGGGTCCGCCGCCAAGGTGGCGGAGGCCAGGAGCAAAGCGATCCAGCAACTTTTCATCGTGGGTCGGGTGGTTTTACTTCAGTGACTTCGCGATGAAGGCGGCGATGTCTGCGTGCATTTTCTCCATGTCCGGGCGGTTGGTGTACATCATGTGGCCGGACTCATATTCGGCGAATTCGATGTTCCCGCGCAGTTCGTCTGGCAGGTGCATCTGGCGTACGCTCAGCCGCATGTTGTCAGGCGGCGTCACCAGATCACGCCAACCGACCAGCGCCAGCACCTTGAGATGGGGGTTTTGCTTGATCGCATCCGCCAGTTGGCCGCTCACGCTGGTGTAGCTGTTGCCCTTGCCGTGGTTCCAGCTCGGCAGCGGTGCCAGTACCTCATAGGGGAGGTCTTTTTCATAATGCAGTTCTTCGCGCAGGTAGGCGTTCATGGAGGCGGCTGCGATGCTGCCCACCACGCGCATGAACGGCTCGATCTGCGGATGATTTTCCGACTCGTCACCATCACGCCCCGTCACTCGTGCATCGTAGGCACCGAGTACCAGCTTTTCTTTGCGCAGCAGCCTCTCACGAAACAGCCCGCTGTCGATCCGCAGTTCATGCTCTTCGATAAGCTGCGGCTCCAGTCCGGTCAGGCGTGCCAGTTTCTTCACCACCACTTCGCGCTCCGCAGCCGTCAGATCGCTCCCCTTGAGCAGGGCCGCTGCATAGTCGCCAAACGCAAAGGCGCGCGACTCTGCCACCGCTTTCTTGAAATCTGCCTGTAAATCCGCAGGCAACTTCTTGTGGTAATGCGCCGTCGCCGTCATCGCTGGCAGTCCCACCAGATAGGGCGTTTCATTCAGTGGTCCGGGGATCAGCGTCGCGTAGTCGAGCAGGCCGGACACGATCACGATGCCGTTTAAATACATGCGGTGCCGCTGCTGCAGGTGCTCCGCCAGACCGCCGCCGCGAATGCCGCCGTAGCTTTCACCTGCGATGAATTTCGGCGACCGCCAGCGCTGCTCGCGTGTTACCCAGAGGCGCATGAACTCGCCCACGCAGGCGATGTCTTCCTGCACGCCGAGAAATTCTGCCACGGTCTTGGGATCTTCCGCGCGGCTGAAGCCGGTGTTCACCGGGTCGATGAAAACCAGATCCGTCACATCCAGCAATGAGAACTCATTGTTCACCAGGCCACCCGGCGGCATCGGCGGCGTCAGGCCATCTGCGGGCAAATCCACTCGCTTGGGACCGAATGCCCCCAGGTGCAGCCACACCGAACTGCTGCCCGGTCCGCCGTTGAAGCAGAATGTGACCGGACGTGTGGCCGCGTCCTTCACATCCTTCAAGGTGTAGGCGGTGTAGAACACCTGCGCCGAAGGTTTCCCATCGGGTTTCAAAATGGGCAGGGTGCCAGCCTTCGCCTCATACGCGATTTCTTTGCCGCCGATGGTCACTTTGCCTGTCGTTACCACTGGCTTGTCGGCATCGGGCTTCTTGGCGTCCTTCTTGTCATCTGGCTTGCCGTCTTTTTTCTCCGTAGGCGGCGCTTCAGGTTTGGCCGGCTTGGCTTCTTCGGCGGCAAGACACACTGGCATCACAAGGGCCAGTGCAGGGATCAAAAGGGTCGGTCGGATACGCATGGTGAAAGAGCATGGCATGCGCGCCACGCCTTGAGAATCAAAATTCTCAGGAAAACCACCGCGATCACGCCTGCCGACAGGCCTTGATCGTATTGGCCATCAGCATGGCGATGGTCATCGGACCGACACCGCCGGGGACGGGAGTGATGGCCCGGCATTTGGGCGCGACTTCATCATAGGCCACGTCACCGACGAGCTTGTAACCTTTCGCGCTGGTTGGATCGTCCACCCGGTTGATGCCCACGTCGATTACGACGGCACCTTCTTTGATATGCTCGGCCTTGATGAAATGCGGGCGTCCTATCGCCGCGATGATGATGTCCGCCGTGCGGGTGATCGCGCCGAGATCGCGCGTGCGGGAATGCGTGACGGTCACGGTGGCGTCGCCGCCTTTTCCTTTGGCCATGAGCAGAAGCGCCATGGGTTTGCCCACGATCATGCTGCGGCCAACCACGACTTCACCACTGGCCAAGTCGTTCTTCGACGGCATTCCAGACCTGATCGGTAATAATGCCTTCACGCCTCCATTTTTTGAGATCACGCAGGCCGCTGAATGCCGAGTGTAGCGCCATCCGAAGCACCATTTGCGTTTCTCTGTCCAGCCCCTCCATCAACCTATTATAATACTCGGCTGGAATGACGTTGGCATTGCCGCCTATTGTCTCATGAAGCAGGTCTTCGATTTCAATGGCCTCCGCCTTGCTTTCGCAACGGATGACAAAACGTTCAATGATTCCAGCGGGCGCAAAACGATGGTGGATGCGCACGAGCAGCGATTTCAGATGGCTTTTAGTGGCTCTGCTTTCGTCATCAAACAGAATGCAGGCCCGAGAAAATTGACCATGCCCGCATACGATTAACTGTCCATCGAAGGCTAGCAGATAGACCACATAAACCCCTTTTGGGATATCGTCCGCCGTTGCGGGATTCTCCAAGCGACCGGTAAGGTAAACCAGATTCGGTGTGTTTGTGATCAAATCCCAGAGCAATGGGAAGGGGCGCTCAATCTCCAAGTGATTCGGAGGTCGGACATTTTCCCTTCGCACCGCGAGAATCCGTACTTCGTGTTCATTGACAACCTCCCATTCTACAAAGTCTCCCAGTTCGAGAGGCAAATGGATGCCTTCAAAATCATCCTGGTCTGCATTGAAAAGATCCGGACAAGTGATTTTACCCTGCCTGCCAAGATTGACATCGTCCAACCGGCCCTTGAAGTGGTGGCCGAGGACACTAACACAAATGTCTCCGTTTTCGAGTTGTTGTTTCGCCTCGGCACTCACGTAGAGGAAGGTGTGAGTGTAGCGGGAGGGTGAGATGCTTGAGATCATGGTCGTGAGAGGCGGAAAACAATGGGGATTACTTCTTGGCGGAGGTGCCTTTGGCGAAGATCTCCGTTCAGCCTGCCGACAGGCTTTGATCGTATTCGCCATCAGCATGGCGATGGTCATCGGACCGACACCGCCGGGGACGGGAGTGATGGCCCGGCATTTGGGCGCGACTTCATCATAGGCCACGTCGCCGACGAGCTTGTAACCTTTCGCGCTGGTTGGATCGTCCACCCGGTTGATGCCCACGTCGATCACGACGGCACCTTCTTTGACATGCTCGGCCTTGATGAAATGCGGGCGTCCTATCGCCGCGATGATGATGTCCGCTGTGCGGGTGATCGCGCCGAGATCGCGCGTGCGAGAATGCGTGACGGTCACGGTGGCGTCGCCGCCTTTGCCCTTCGCCATGAGCAGCAGAGCCATAGGTTTGCCCACGATCATGCTGCGGCCGACGACAACCGCATGCGCGCCACTCGTTTCGATGCCGGCCTCGATCAGCAGCCGCTGACAGCCCAGCGGAGTGCAGGGCACAAAACCGGTGGGATCTTCCAGCGCGAGCTTGGCGACATTGACGGGATGAAAGCCGTCCACATCCTTGGCCGGATCAATGGCCCGCACGATGGCGGCCTCGTCGATGTGCTTGGGCGGCGGGCTTTGCACCAGAATGCCATGAATCGCCGGGTCGTTGTTCAAAGCATGCACATGGGCCAGCAGCTCCTCCTGCGTGGTCGTGGCGGGGAGTTCGAGTTTGACGGAGTGCAGGCCCAGATCGCGGCACTTTTTATCTTTGGAACGCACGTAGGCGCGGGACGCCGGATCATCACCCACAAGGACGACAGCGAGACCTGGCTTGCGACCCAGCGCGGCCAGTTCCGCAATTTCGCGGCGGCATTCTTCGATGACTTTTTCAGCGACGGCGGTTCCAGAGATGATCTGCATCTTTTCTGGTCATGCAGACGCGGCAGGGAGTCAACTAACGACGGTAAAAACAATGGAACGATTTCTCACCAACATCGCTCCGCCACCATCTCAGGCAGCCGCCAGCAGCTTCTGCTTCCCGCCTTCGGCCAGGAGGGCGGCGAGTTCGGGCATGTAGCGGGTGATCTCGTGCGAGAGCATCGAGAGCCGGGCTTCGGATTTCCAACTGCCTTTCCGGCTGCGGTCTGGGTCAGTCATTTCGACTTCGACGAGGGCGGAGAAGACGGTGGAATCAGCCTGAAGATCGTGTTGCAGTGTCATGATGAGAGGGAAGGTTGATCCGGCGTCAAAAGAACGAGTTCGCCGTTCTTGAGAGTCCATTTGCGTCTGTCCAAAGCTCCCGTGTTCAACATGGCATCAATCCCATTGCTCAACAGCATCCGCGCCGCCTCGGCGGGGCTGCTGCCAAACGTGCCCTTCAAGGTCATGTCTTCGAGGTACTGCTTGATCTGCGGGGTGATCGCAATCGTCAGTGACAAGGAGTCGAAGGTGTTTGAGGGGCGGGCCATCCAATAATAACCGGGTAATAACCCCATTTTAATTCCAACCTGACCCAATGGTCAAGGTTGGTTTCGATTTATTTGGGGTTTTAACCCCATAAAAACCCTGAATTTATTTAAGGTTTATTAAACATCTGGTGGTTTGCGATGGAAACCGGCCACGAACTGCGTTCAAAGCCGCCCAACCTTATGAAACGATTCCTCTCTGTCTCCCTTCCTGTCGCCCTACTGGGGGCCGCATTGCTCAACCTGAATGCCGAAACGAAAGGCGAAGGCTGGCAGAACTGGTTTGCGGATGGTTCACTCCAAGGCGGCCAAATCATCAGCGGCAAAGCCACCTACAAGGTCGAAAACGGGGTGCTCACCGGCACCACGACCGAAGGCAGTCCGAACAGCTTTCTGGCCATCGGCCCGTTCAAGGATTTCGAACTCGAGTTCGAGGTGAATGTGGATGACGCGCTCAATTCCGGTGTGCAGGTGCGCAGCCACATCGCCAAAGAGGGTGATCCAGTGCCTGAGGGAGCCAAAGGCAAGCTGCCTGCCGGACGTCTCTACGGGCCGCAGTGCGAGATCGCCATCGATGGCACGGCGGGGAATTTCTACGATGAAGCGCGTCGTGGGGTCTGGTGGAGCGGTCTGACCAACACCGACGCGATCCGCACCGATGCGGCGAAAGCAGCCTTCAAAAAGGGCGAGTGGAACCTCTACCGCATCGTGGTGAAGGGCGACCATTACCAAAGCTTCATCAATGGCGTGCCCACCGCTGATTTCTCCCAGCCCGGTGATCCCGAAGGCTACATCGGTTTCCAGGTGCATGGCATCAAGGCCGGCACCGGACCCTACAGCGTGCGCTGGCGCCATGTGAAGTTCCGCGAGACGAAGTAAGCGCTCAGTAAAATCAGGCCGCCCGCTCCTGCGGCCGCCATCCAGCTCCGCCACCACGGTGTTTGCTGGATGGGAATCGGGCGGGAACGATCACCTGCCAGCAGCAGCATCCATTTCGGCGGTGCTTCAGGATGCGTGGCATCGTGCGTCCAGAGCAGCACGTCATGGAGTTTGCCCTTGGGCATTTCAAACACGATCTCCGGCTCGGTGCTGTGCCACCGCCATGCAGAGGTCATCAACGCATGCGCCTCACCTTCGGTGCTGGACGGCAGGTAGGCGGCGGGCGCGTAATCTGCCCAGTTTTGATGCTGTGTGATCTTTGCGGGGCCGAGCGCGGACAGTGGCTTCAGCGTGTCGTGTTCTCGTAGGCACACCGGATCAGCCAGTGCGTCGAGCGCGGCGGCTTCGTCCATGATCAGCGGGTTGCTGCCATAATCTGCCGTGACTTCCAGCAGCACCTCGGCGTCCGGTAGGAGGGTGAGCTTGGCACTCAAAAACTCCGCTCCATGCCCCACAGCACACAGGGGGGCCAGAACGGCTCCCCCTGCGGCGAGAATGAGGATGGATCGCGCTAGGCGCATCATTATTTCTTCACGTTCCAGCGCAGCACGCGGCCCCACTTGTTCCACTCGGTTTCGAGGATGTTGCCGTCATTGTCGAAGGTGATGCCATGCGGGCTGGTCACGATGCCCTGCTGCCAGTCCTTGGGGGCAATGCCGGGGGTATTGGTCGGCTGCGGGCTGGTGCCCAGATCGGCGACGCGCTTGTTCTCCTTGTTCCAGACGCTGACGTTGCCGGCGATTTCGGCCACGCACATCAGATCGCCATGGAAGCTGGCGGAGCTGGGGTTGCGCATTTCAGTGGCGATTTCGCCGATCAAATTGCCTGCGAGGTCGGTGTGCAGCATGCGCTTGTGGCCGCGGTCACAGATCATGACGCGGGCGGGTTCAAAGCGGGTGTCGATGAAGATTTTGTGGGCGTTGGCCAGTGCCAGGGGCTTGTCGGGGCCGCCGAACACGCTCTTGAACTTGCCGTCGGCGCTGAACACAAAGATGAAGCTGCGGCCATAGCCATCGACGACGTAGATGTCGCCGTTCGGAGCCACGTCGCAGTTGGTGAGCTTGAGACCACCAGCGGCGGAGACGCCTTTTTCCTTGGCGATTTTCTTCTCGGTGCCGTCAGCGAGTTTCAGGGTCAGCTCTGTTTTTGAATCAGCGATCTTCACTCCCGATGCGATGGGTGTCTTCTTTTTCGGGTCGGCATCGTCGCTCTTGGAAACTGCTACAAAGTCGCGCTGTTCAGCGGGGAAAGCGCTGGTGGGGATCTCCATCACGATGCTGCCATCGAGCTTGCATTTGAGGACCTTCTGCTCGCCAAGGACGGCGGCGTAGATGTGCTCGCCATCGGCCAGCTTGCGGATCACAAAGCCGTGGAGGGAAGGGGGCAGGGGCAGGGTTTTGATGAACTTGCCGTCTTTGCCATACACCTGCAGGCCGCCCAGTGCGGGGTCTTTGTCCTGCACGCTCACGTAGATGTTGCCAGCGGAGTCCACGGCGATTTCGCCATGGCCGTCGCCGATGGTTTCTTTGCCGGTTGGAGGGGTGATGAAGTTCGGGACGAATTCATAGGCCACTTCGGCAGCAGCAGCGGTGCTGGCGAGGGCCATGACGGATAGGAGGGAGAGAATACGGTTGCTCATCAGGCGGATTCAAACGGAACGGGCGGGCAGCGTCAATCGTAGAACGGTGATTTTGCTGGATGATCCTGTCATACGGCAGGAAACTTCAGGTCACACAGCGTGTTCCCATGCATCTTCCCATGAAAAAGGTCTTCTCCATCCTTCTCGGCAGCGCGGCGCTGGCGGTCTCGGTCGCTGGTCTGCGCGCGCAGGCGCAACTCAGCGAATTTGATGAAAAATTCAAAGCGTTCGACCAGAATAGCGACGGCATCATCAGTGGCGATGAAATGAACGGCGCGCGATACCTGCCCCGGCTGGATTTGAACAAGGATGGCAAACTGACGCGGGAGGAAGCACTCGAAGCCACGCAGAAGATGCGCAATCTGGCCACCGGCGCTGGCGATGTCCTTACTGCCGGTGTGTTCAAGCGCATGGACAAAAACGGCGATGGCAAGCTGACCGCCGAAGAACTGCCCAACAAGAAATGGTTCAGCCGTCTCGACACGGATAAAGATGGCACGGTGACTCTGGACGAGGCCGCGAAGGTGCTCGCAGGTCTGCGCAATGGGGACAGCACCACTGCGGAGAGCCCTATCAAGCCCGCCGCCGAAGATCCGTCCTTCAAGGAGGCACCGCAGTTGCTGAAGGGGAGCGAGCATGGGGTGGGACGCATGGTGGCGGATATGGCCTTGAAAACTATCCAGGGCGAGGACGTCAAACTGAGCCGCGCCGCTGGCAAAAACGGCCTCGTGATTGCGCTGTTCAGCGCGAGCTGCCCCATCAGTGGCAAGCTGGCTTCCGAAACCGCCCGGCTGGAAAAGGACCTGCGGGAGCAAGGGGTGGGGATGCTGCTGGTGAACGCACCGCCTGGGCAGAAAGCGGAGGAGGTTGCCCAATTCATCGCAGACCACAAGCTGGTATCTCCAGTGGCGAGTGATGCGGATGGCAAACTTGTGCAGCAACTGGCAGCGACGACCACCACGGAGGTGTTTCTGCTCGATGCGGCACGCACGCTGGTGTATCGCGGCGCGCTGAATGATCAATACGGCCTTGGCTACACGAAGGAGAAGCCGCAGCATCACTACCTACGCGATGCCGTGGCGGCCATGCTGCGGGGTGAACCGGCTGAGTTGGTTGCCACCAGCGCGCCGGGATGCGCTCTCGATTTGCCAGCGCCACAGGCCGTTGCCAGCACGCCGGTGACCTACCATCGCGACATCGCGCGCATCATGCAGTCAAACTGCGTGGAGTGTCATCACCAGGGTGGAGTGGGGCCGTTTGCGCTCGATTCGTATGAAGCGGTGATCGAGCACGCTGGAATGATCCGCAAGCAGGTGGAGCGTGGCGCCATGCCGCCCTGGTTCGCCGCGCCGCTGGAAGGACTTACTCACTCGCCCTGGAGCAATGACCGTTCTTTGTCGGAGCGAGATCGCACCGATCTGCTCGCATGGTTGGGTTCGGCACGTGCCAAGGGCGACGTAGCGGATGCGCCCAAGCCGCGCGTATTCTCGGGTGAATGGAGCATCGGCAAACCGGATGCGATTCTCGCCGCCGCCAAAACGATTTCAGTCAAGGCCGAGGGCACCATGCCCTACCAGCATGTGACGGTGACTACCGACTTCCCAGAAGACCGCTGGGTGCGCGGCTACGAGATCCTGCCCACAGCGCGCGCGGTGGTGCATCATGTCATTGTCAGCGTGTTTGAAAAGGGCAGCAAGGTGAGCCTTGGCGGAGAGGAGGGAGCACAGGGCTACTGGGCCGCCTACGTTCCGGGTAACTCGAAGCAGGTCTATCCTGAGGGCTTCGCGCGTAAACTGTCTGCCGGTGCGACGCTGAGCTTCCAGATTCATTACACGCCCAATGGCAAGGCGGTCGAAGACACCATGCGCATCGGGCTGCTGTTTGCCAAAACACCGCCGAAATATGTCATCCACACCACTGGCTTGCCCAAGGTACGCCTCAGCATACCGCCTGGCGAGGCCAATCACGTCGAAGTGGCCCAGCGCAAGCTGCCCACTGACGTCAATGTGATGGCCTGGATGGCCCACATGCACGTGCGTGGCAAGGCCTTCAAATTTGAAGTCACCCTGCCCGACGGCAAGACCGAGACGCTGCTGGACCTCCCCAAGTATGACTTCAACTGGCAGCTCCGCTACGACTACGCCATGCCGCGTTTCCTCCCCCGTGGCAGCACGTTGAAAATCACCGCAGTCTATGACAACAGCTCCGGCAATCCCGCCAACCCCGATCCCACCCAAACCGTGCGCTGGGGCCAGCAGACCTTCGACGAAATGATGATCGGCTACATGGAGCACTACACCCCGCTGAACCCCGAGGTCGCGGAGAAATGATGCGGCGCTGCTTGGGGCGATGTGCCATGATTTCAGGGGCTCGTGAACAGATTACGATGGGTGGTTTTTCCTGGTCTCTGGCATGCGTTTAAAGCATGTTTAAATGGGCGTAGGCGCGTCGTAATTGGTGGGGTTGTCATTGCCTTATTGGTGTGGCAGCGTGCGTGGAGAGTGGTCTGGGGGGGTAAAAAGGGCATGCGGCGGGTGCTGCTTTTCGGTCCTGGCGGGCATTGCGGAGCGCGGCAGAAAGCTCCAGCGCTGACGCGAGCGCGAAGCGTCGTGGAGTGCGTGCGGCAAGCCTAGGCGCGACGCCGCTTTCGCAGGCTGGAGGGCAGGGTAAGGCCGGAGAACACGCTGCACCCCGCGAAAGCGGTGCCGCCGATGCAGGCTTGCGCCGTGCATCTGTGTCACCGCAGTCCACGACGCTGTCGCGCTCGCGAAGGCGCTTGAGCTTCGCCATCCCGGCCCGCTGGGTTCAGTTCCCCGTTGGGTTCAGGGTCACAGGGTCATGACCCTGGTTTGACCCTGCGTGACCCTGAACCTGGCTCTGCGCCGAGGGGCGGCAAGCATGGCTGTTTGCCATCCTGTGCGTCTGCCTGCTTCCAATGGAGAAAATGAGGCGGCATTTTCGCGGAAGTCATCTCCGCGTGGATGGTCTGGGGTCAGGGTCAAATCGGGGTCAATGACCCCAGTTTGACCCTGACCCTATTAGGGTCACGGGGTCACAACCTATATATAGGTTGTGACCCCATGACCCTGTACCATACCTGTCCAATGGGAATAGAAACCCACCGCCGCTACACCCAGAGGGATCAAGATGATCCCACTCCGCCGGGGGCAGCACGCTCTGGAGGAGTGGGATCGTCCCGATCTCTTCCGCATGCGCCTCGCCCAGCGGGTGCGCGCATGGCAAATGCTCCAACTTGAAGGCTCGGGCGTGCAACTTCCTTGCCATTCGGCAATCCCACCCTAGCATCAGCGTGTGATAGCGATTGCAACAGCGAGTCAGAAGGGAGGCGTGGGGAAAACCACGTTGTGCATCAACCTCGCCTATTCACTGGCGCGGCGCGGCTGGCGCGTGCTTTTGATCGACACGGACCCGCAGGGCGGTGTGGGCTTGTCCTTGGCGAAAAGTACCAAGGCGCGCGAGGGATTTCATGAGTTTCTCGTTCGAGGTGGGGATTTGAACAAGATGGTGGTGTCCACGCGGCTGCCAGAACTGGAAATCATTCCCGCCGGGCAGTATGACACCTGCGCCAGGCAAGGCTGGTCGGTGCATGAAGTGCCGGCGCGGCTGGCCGACCTGATGCGGGGTGCCGAACTGCGCGGAGTGGATGTGGTACTGATGGATACTGCCGCCGGATTGAGCAGTACGACCGAGGCCGTGGTGAAGGCCTGTGATTTCGTGGTGCTGCCCCAGCAGGCGGAGCCGCTGGCGATCCGCAGTGTGCCGCACCTGCTGGAGACACTGGCGCGTTTTCGCGCGGAGGGTGCAGGGGTGCGCGTGGCGGGGATTTTGCTGACGATGGTGATGCGGGAAAATGAGATGAGCCTCAAGGTGGCGCGGGAACTGCGCGACATGCTGCCTGCAAACCTGATGTTTCAGCAGAGCATTCCGCGCCTGCCCTCGTTTCTCGAAGCGAGTGCTCTGGGCGTGCCGGTGGCGCTGACGAAGCGCAACCCGCCGCCGGAAGCCCTGATTTTTGACCAGATCGCCGCCGAGCTGGAGCAGCGCACCGGGTTGGCCCAACAACGTGAGAAGGAGCATGGCCATGCAAGTCTCATGGATTGATGCCGAGCGGATGAAGGCGCTGGTGGCACAGATTGCGCCACTGGAAACATACGCGAAGGACAGTCCCAGCGCGGTGGACCTGGATACAACGCCGGAGCCGATGCAGGGAACGGACCCCGAGTCATGGGGCTTTGCCATGGACTGGGTGGAACCTGCCGTGAGACCGGTGCCTGAACCCTCGGCAATGACCTTGCCTCCCCTTGCAAAATCAGAGGCAGTGCGGCCCGAGTTGCCCGCAGAGATTGAACATGAACATGAACATGAGGATGAAGGTGACATCAGCGGCCATGAAGAGCCGCTGCATCACTCGGCCGCAGCGCTGCCACTGAGCCGGATCCGCGACAAGCTGCGCGCGATTCGTCAGCGGGCGAGTGCTGCGGGCATCCTGGCGCGCGGCAGCGAGGCCGCGCCGATGGAGCCAGAGACAAATCTGCCGTTGGCCAAAGCTGCTCAGTTTGAGCCAAGGGAACGCGATGCTGTGACGGACGTTGATGCCAATGTGGCCGCTACGAAAAGGGAAGCAGGTGTGCCGCAGATACCCGTCTTTGACGTTCCGCAGGGGCCGCGTGACCTGCGCTTGGCGGCGTTTGCCAGTTGGGCCCGGCAGGTGCTGCACGAGGATGGTGGGCACGTCCTGGTGATGAGTGATGATGGCGAGGTGCTCTGGGGCGGAGAGGCCAAGGCCAGCTTGGTGCTTTCCACCATGATGGCCTGGGGCGCGGCGATTCGTGCCAGCGCGATGTCCGCGTGTGATGAAATGCCGAAGGTCGTTCATCAGCCGCTGGCTTCCGGGAATGTCCTCACCGTGATCCCGTGTGAGACTGCCGTTGGCATCGTGCATGCTGCTGTGGCAGCCCCCGTAGGGCTGACGCATGAGCAGGCACACCTCCTCCGCGAAGCTCTTTGCGCAGCGATGAACTGAATCGGCAGCAGGCTGGCTACTTTTTGAACAGAACCAGCTCGTTGATACCCCAGAAATTGTTAGCGGTGCCAGTCTGGGTGATGCGTACAAAGCGTCCTTTTTGGGGGGCAGGGAACACAATTTCGGTCAAAACCGTTCCATTTCCTTCGGCAACGGCTGGGTTCCACTGGGTGCCGTTGGAGGATATTTCGATTTTGTATTTGCGTGCATAGTCCTGGCTGCTGCCCTGGCTGTCGAGAGCTAGGCCGGCAATGTTTTCATCGGCGGGTAGCTCAATGGTGAACGTCTCGCCACCCTTCATGAAAACACCCGTGGTCCAGCGAGTGCCGGTGTTGTTGTCCACGGCCTTGGCGCAGTCCTCTTTTTTGATGCTGGCGTTCAATTTCCACGTGCTGCGCGGTTCGATCATGGGCAGCTTGGTCTTCAGCCGACCAATGAGCGGGGGTGGGGGGGCGACTTGGAAATAATAATCGCGCATGGGCCCATCGATGAGTTGGATTTGGTCAGGCTTCAGCGTGATCGAGTACACAAAGAATTCGGCCAGATAACCACTGAACTGATCCTGAGGGACGACACTCGTTCCCGTGCTGTCAAAAGCGCGCCCGATCAGCAGCTTGTTCAACGGTTTTTTGGGAGCGGTGGACTTGCCACCGGCAGAAATGAACGACTTGCCATCGGCATCACGCGCACGGAGTTCCACAGCACCCGTATTGGCGTTCCAACTGATGAAGGCGAGGCACGGGAGGGTGCCGTTCACATCTTTGGAGACCAGCCTGGGGTTGCCGCCTTCGTGCGTCACTTCGGCCACCAGGTTCTTTTTCTCATCCACGAGGAGAGACACCGTTGTGCCATCCTCATTGCCGAGTGAGAAGACCCTCACAGGGATCTTTGAGGCATCGGCCTGAAATGCGATGACGGCGGTGAGACCTTTGTCATTTGGCAGCGAACTGCCTTTACTGCCGAAAGGAAGGCTTTGCGTTTCGTTGCCCGTGTTATCCAGTTCCAAAATGCAGGGTTTGCCGTTGCGAGCATGAAAATCGAGCACGACTCGGCCTGGTTTGGCGGTGCCGCCAGTGGGAGCCTCTGGCCAGTTGATGCGCTTGGGAGCGAAGTCCAGACTCTTTTGGTAAGTGCGCAGAATATTGTCCCCACCAAGTTCAGAGAGGTCATGCCACTCGATGACGGGCTCATTGTTGTTGGCAGTCGCCGGTTTGCCATCACCGCCTTTACGATTGGTCAAATTGCCAGCGTTACCGACGTAAAACAGGGATATGCCGCCATCTACTGGCGGAAACACACGGTCCTGCGGGAGTTGAAAGCTGACCTTGGGCGGATTGGACGAAAGGCCCATGGCAGACAATGCCGATTTGCCTGCATCTGAAGCGTTCTTCGTTTTGCCGAAGAAAAAGCAGCCGCCGATGCCCAGTAGAATGACGCCACCCGCGATGATAGCGACCTGCTTGATCAGCTTCGACTTGTTCTGAGCAGCAGGCGGGACTGCGGATGCATGGTAGTGCTGCGCCGTCGTGTGACCGCCTCCGGCACCATAGGGTGCAGGTGCCAGTGGCGTGGTGATGGCCGCGAGTTCCACGACGGCCTGTTCTTCGTCAACGAATTCTGCGGGCACCACCTCCATCACCGGTTCGGCATAGACCACGGGCTGAACCTGGCCCGTCATAGGATGATAATAACCCGTCAGCGGCACGGTGCCTGTTCCGGGGGGCATGTAAACCGGCGGCGGCGCGTACATGCCCATCCAGGGACCGTAGGGCACCATCGCGGGCATTTTTTCCCAGGCACGGAATTCTTCAATGGCCTGCTGTGCATTGGCCGGGCGGTCCTCCGGCTTTTGGGCCATCAGGCGTGCGCACCAGGCCCCTAGCCACTGCGGTACATGTGGGGCGATTTGATGCAAGGGCACCAGCACATGGTCGATGTGCTTGTCAATGACCTCGGCCATGGAATTGCCATCGAAAGCTTTCCTGCCTGAGAGCGCCTCATAAAAGACACAGCCCAGGGAATAAAGGTCGGTGCGTTCATCCACGGGCTCGCGCGTGAGCTGCTCGGGGGCCATGTAATAAATGGACCCCATCACCGTGCCTTCCTGGTCTTCCGTCTGCTTGCGTGCACGCAGACCCGCCCGGGCGAGACCAAAGTCGATGATCTTCGCCTGCAGACGGCCACCAGGCAGGCGTTCCACCTTGATGTTCTCAGGTTTGATGTCGCGGTGCAGGATGTGGTGCTGGTGCGCCGAGAGCAGGCCTTCGAGCGTCTGCGAGGCCAGTTCTTTGAAATCGTCGTAGGGCAGCGGGCCACGGGCGACGACATCCGCCAAGTCTTCACCCTGCAGCAGTTCCATCACGATGAACAACCCTTCGTCATCGCTCGCTACGTCGAAGATGGTCACGATGTTCGGATTGCGCAAAGAGGCGAGTGCATCGGCTTCACGTCGCAGCTCAGAGGCGACGTTTTTGTCGATGTCAGCCTCGTTGGCAGTCAGCAGTCGCTTGACAGCGACCCAGCGCTTCAACTGGCTGTCATAAGCGCGGAAGACGGCGCCAACGCCGCCCATTCCGAGCTTTTCATAGATTTTGTATCGTTCCGCCATTCAGGGTTAAGCGCTTGAAAATAAGACAAACAGAAGCAAAGCCCATGAGCCGCCCCTTTGGCAAGCGGGATATTCCACGAAAATGCTTATCAGCACCGTTTGCTCCGCCTTTGACAAATGAGGGTGTCGCGTCACACTGACACCCCCATCGACTTCGGTGGGATCGAATCAAACCCGCTCAGCATCTTGAAAAACGTTCTCTTTGTCTGCACTGGAAATACCTGCCGCAGCCCGATGGCGGAGGCGCTGTTCCGTGATCTGGTCAGGGACCGTGCTGACTACCAAGTCTCTAGCGCAGGGGTGGCAGCGGCTCCCGGCATGCCCGCCAGCAAGCACACGGCGGCCTTGCTCAAAGAGCGCGGTCTCGATCTCGCCAGTTTTCAGAGCCGCATGCTCGACCAGCCGACTTTGGAGCAGGCTACGCATGTGTTCGCGATGTCCTCACACCACATGGCGGCGATCGTGGATGAATTTCCTGAGCAGGCAGACAAAGTTTACCTGGTCTCCGAATTCGTCGCCGAAGATGCTCTGCGGGGCAGGGATGTTTCCGACCCCTTCGGCCAAGGCCGTGCAGCGTATCAAGAAACTCTGAGCAGCCTGGAGAAAATGCTCCCCAGCCTGCTTGCTTACATCGACCAGACCTGGAAGAAAAATGATGGATGACAGCAGCCATCGCCCACCCATCTTCGCTCCTCACCCCCAACGCAAAACAATGACCAGCAATTCCAACGGCATCCTTCCTCATAAACTCGCCATCGCTGCCGATCACGGCGGGGTGGAACTTAAAAATGCCGTCGTCGCTCATCTGCAATCCGCTGGTTACGGCGTGGAGGATCTGGGGGTGAATTCGCATGATTCGGTCGATTACCCTGATTACGCCGAAGTGGTCGCTGACAAAGTGCTCTCGGGTGCGGCGGATGCGGGCATTTTGGTCTGCACCACGGGCATCGGCATGTGCATCGCCGCAAACCGCCATGTGGGCATTCAGGCTTCGCTGGTCGGTGACGTGCAGACCGCTGCCATCACGCGTGAACACAATAACTCCAATGTGCTCTGCCTCGCTGGCAAAAGCACCCCCGTGGCCACCGCGAACGAGATCGTGGATGCGTGGTTGAAAACACCCTTTGCTGGTGGCCGCCATGGCCGCCGGGTGGACAAGATGAATGCACAGCCGAACCCGCTCGACATTTTGGAAGCGAATGATCCCGCCGTCGCTGACATCATTCGTGGCGAGCAGCATCGTCAGCAGGATCACATCGAGCTCATCGCGAGTGAAAACTTCACCAGCAAGGCAGTCATGGCCGCCCAGGGAAGCTGCCTGACCAACAAATATGCCGAAGGCTATCCCGGCAAACGCTGGTACGGCGGCTGCGAGGAGGTCGATAAAGTCGAGCAACTCGCCATCGACCGCGCCTGCGAGTTGTTTGGTGCCAAATACGCCAACGTGCAGCCGCATTCCGGCTCGCAGGCCAATGCCGCAGTGTATTTCAGCGTCCTGCAGCCCGGTGACAAAGTGCTCGGCATGAACCTCGCCCACGGCGGCCACCTCACGCACGGCAACCCGGCCAACTTCTCTGGCCGCCTCTACAACTTCTGCCAATATGGCGTGAACCAAGAGAGCGAACTCATCGACTACGACGAACTCGCCGAAGTGGCCCTGCGCGAGCAGCCCAAGATGATCACCGCCGGTGCCAGCGCTTACCCTCGCATCATCGACTTCAAAAAGATGAGCGAGATCGCCAAGAGCGTGGGCGCTTATCTCTTTGTGGACATGGCTCACATCGCCGGTCTCGTGGCCGGTGGTGCGCATCCTTCCCCGATGGAGTACGCTGACTTCGTCACCACCACGACGCACAAGAGCCTGCGCGGCCCGCGTGGCGGCATGATCCTCACCAATCGTGAAGACCTCTTCAAAAAGATCCAAAGCCAGGTCTTCCCCGGCGTGCAGGGCGGTCCCCTCATGCACGTGATCGCCGCCAAGGCTGTCTGCTTCGGCGAATGCCTCAAGCCAAGCTTCAAAGACTACACCGCGCAGGTCGTCAAAAACGCCCAGGCCCTTGCCGCCGCGCTCGCCGCGCTTGGTTACCGCATTGTCAGCGGTGGCACGGACAACCACCTCATGCTCGTCGATCTCCGCCCGAAAGGCCTCAATGGTAAAGTCGCCAGCGAGACGCTCGACAAGGCCGCGATCACCGTGAACAAAAACGGCATCCCCTTCGACACCGAGAAAATCACCCTCGGTGGCGGCATCCGTGTCGGTACTCCAGCCGTCACCACACGCGGCATGAAGGAAGCCGAGATGCAGCAAATCGCCGCCTGGATCGACCGCGCGCTGACAAACCGTGACGACGAAGCCGCCCTGGCGCAAATCCGCAAGGAAGTCAGCGAAACGAATCAGCGTTTCCCGTTGCCTTGAGGCTGAGTTTTAGGTTCCAAGTCCTGAACATGCAGCGGGATGTCGAAAGACATCCCGCTTGCCATTTCGGGGGTGTGAGGGCAACTTCTGAGTATGAATACGTGGCCTGCCTCAAATCCCGTCCTCCCGTACATTGATTGGGAAAAGGAAGCCGAGATCATGCGCCGTGGTCGGGAGAAGCTCATCAACAACAAGGAGGCTGCGCTTCAATTGATGATCGCTGCGGGTATTGATCCGAAAACCGGCATGGTGAAAGCAAAAGAGAAGTCCAAATGATCTCCCGTACGCTGGCCATCGTGTTTCACGGTTGTGAGGAGGCCCTCGCGAAGCGGTTGGTGAACGGTGAGTGTGAGCTGGAGGCCAGTACGAACGCTTATGACTGGCTCGGACATGGGTGCTATGGTTGGGAGGACAGCCCCGTGCGTGCTTGGCAGTGGGCGCATGAGGCAGCAGAGGCGGGCCGCATCCAGAAACCTGCCGTCGTGGGAATAGTCATTGATCTCGGCTATTGCCTCAATCTCGTCGATGCAGAATCGCTGCGGTTAGTGCGTGAGGCCTACTCGCACTATCAGGCTGTTTGCCACTCTTCCGGCATCAGTGAAGCCCGAAATCGCGGTCCCGAATTCAAAGCAAGGTTCCTCGACTGCGCCGTCCTAGAAACCCTGCATGCATCCCATGCCGCCCAAGGTTTGCAGCCCTTTGACACCGTGCGCGGCTTTTTCGTCGAAGGTTCCGAATTGTATCCCGGCGCAGGCCTGCGGGACCGGGACCACATCCAGATCTGCGTGCGCAATCCGCAGTGTATCAAAGGCTACTTCCTGCCGAGATAGGCGATGATCTTTACTTGGAAGCGTGCGCGGCAGCGGGCACGCTTAGATACTTCGTGCCGAGGCTGCCGATCAGACCGGTGCCGAGGGAGACGCGATTGCGCCAGGGAGCGAAGAGGGTGTGTTCTTCAAGCAGGAGTTGGGTGGGGTCGATCTGCTGGATGAGAGCGCTGGAGCGGTCGATTTTTCCGGCAGAAGCGATGATGCTGGCGAGGACGGCGGCTTCGCCCTGATGCCAGCGATACTGGGGCAGGGGAATGAGGAGGGTGGCGGCATCAAGTGGGTTGCCTTGCTGAGACAGGGCCAAGGCTTCGAGGAAGCGGAGGTAAACATTCTCTGGGTCGGTCTGACGACGGTTGCGAATGACGGTGAGCAGGCCGTCCACTTTTTGTTTCGCGAGGAGGCTGAGGTAGATGAGGGATTCCTGGATGGATTCATCCTGCATGGCGGGGCTGCCGACGAGGGAACGCATGAGCGTATCGAGCGGTAGTCGGCCCTGGCGTGCGCTACGAACGATGGCCTGCATGGTTTTGGCGCGGTCACTTGATATGTCGAGCGCGACGGCGAAGGCGGTGGCGGCGAGATTGGGAAGGGTGTGGTCAATCGCTGCGCAGCCAATGGCGTAGCAGTCCAGGGCGCGGTTTTCGCGCTTAGAAGCGGTGAGTGCTTCATGGAGCAGGATTTCGACGGTGTGGGTTCGTGACGTGCGTTGTTGCAGCGTCGCGAAGGCGTGAGCGAGCGGGCGTGAATAGCGCCGCAGCGGGGCTTCAGGGTCGGCGCTCATGGCACCGGCTTCGCGCCAGTGACCAAGTTCGAGGAGGGCATCAAAGCGGCGCGCGAAAAGCTTGGGCTCAGAAAGCGCTTCGCGTTCGCTAATCAGAGCAATGACGAGAGCATGCTCATTCTGCGACTGGAGATAAGCGGCAACCTTGTCTTTGTCCTCGGCACTGAGTCCGCCACTCCAGGCGATCTCATTTTGGTAATCGGTGCGGAGTTGCTGCTGGTCGGCGGTTGAGAGCTGGTTGGGTAGGGCGAAGCGTACGGCTGCCAGGCGGTGCTGCACCGGAGTGCCGGGCAAATTACGAAGGATCTGCGCCATGTGCGTGCGGTGTACGCTGTTGGAGACGGGCAGGGTGGCTATCTGTTTGGCGAGAGCGAGTACATCCTGCGCGCGTCCGGTGCTCATCCAGTGGCGGAGGCTTTTGAGCAGGCTGGATTCAATGCGGCCGAGGAGTTCAGGGGCCGTTTTGGCAGCGGACGCTTTGCGAACGATGTCCATAACGATTTCAACATCGCAAGGAGCCTGGGCACTGAGCTTTTCCAGAGTGTCTGCCACAGCGGCAAAGTCCCCGGCCTCACGCCAGATGGCAAGCCAGGCGTATTGAGCCTGGGGCATGGCCTGGGACTCTTTGGAAATGTTTGAGAGCACCGCTTTGGCTCCCGTGAAGTCGTGGAGCTTTGCCAGCAGGGCTGCATGCCCGGCATAGTCGGCATCGGTAGCAAGACCGAGGGCATTGAGCCGGTGGTAGCAACGACGGGCATCAGCCGGGGCAAGATCGGCTGCCAAGGTGGCGAGAGCGCGGAGAATTTCCGGATTCTGCGGTGAACGTGCTACTTCGGCCTTTAATGAAGCAAGAGCGGTATCCATCTGGCCACTTTGTAAGGCGCGCTGCACTTCCTGAATGGGGTCGGCAGACCAGTCATAATGGACGACTCCAGAACTCATTTTGGAGGTCGTCAGGATGATCGCCGGCGCGATGATGGACAAAGCGATGATGGCGTAGCGAACGAAAGCAAAGCGCTCAAAGGGATCGCCGCTGTGAAAGCGAATTTCCTTTTGCCGTGGAACTGCGGCAGCAGGGACAGGGGTGGTCTGCCACCAGCGATCCAGTCCGGGCACGTTGCTTAGCACCGCGTGCGTGCTGCGGCGGCGCTGGGGGCGTGGCTCAGGCACGGAAACCTCCTTTGCGCTGTCGCCAAAAAATAAAAACTGCTGATGAGCCGAGGAGCAGCACGCTACGACTGGGTTCCGGTGCAGGGACAGGACCGAAGGAGCGCAGGCCGTCGATCCATATCGAATTTTGCCCGCCATTGGGTGTCCCCATGGTAGGGGTGGTGGTGGCCGCCAGAGATACCGTGGTGTCGCCCATGTTGGCCACGGCGGTTCCGGTGGGAATGATGGAGGGCAGGATGTTTTCAGACCCGAATACAGAGGCGACGGTCGTGGCGATCAGCCCAGGCGTGCTGGTATGGCCGATGGCATTAATGAACCCGCTGGTATCGCTGTTGCGTGCGGGGAGGGTGGAGGATATCCACACGGTTTCCCCTTTGTTGCCAACGGAGATGGCACCGTTAATCTTGGTCCCAGTGGAACCAAGTGCGCCCTGCCCGGCGACAAGTTGGATGTCCCAATTGCCATTGAGAGGGTCGTAGGCGATGCTTTGCGGGCCGAGGTCAGTACCCTTGACGACGATCATGGTCCCTGGCAAAAAAGCGGAGAGATGAGCATTATCCAGCGCCTGCTGCAGAGTTGACTGATCAAAATGAAAAACTCCCTGTATGAACTCATCCGCCACCATCTTTGTACCGGGTCCGACGAGTCCGCTGCCGTTGTAGTACTCGTTTACCATGATGCCAGCGCCCATGAGCTGTGCTGGCAGCAGGGCGAGACACCAAAATGCGATGGCAAAACGGGAGATCACAAGCTCTCCAGAATATAGACCAAACTTAAGCGATCAAGGCTAAATCCATATTTATCATAAATTAGATAATTTCTCTAGCGCCTTCGGTGAGCAAAGCATGCCGCCAAACCCACGAAGAGCAGCGCCATCTTGGTGGGTTCAGGTGCGGCATCTGCTTGGACCGACACCGGCCCCCAGTTGTTGCTGTTGGCGATAGCATCCAGCCATTGCGAGCTGGAGCCGCCGGTGGCCTGCAATTGCTGGATTGCAGATGCATTCATGTTCAAGCCCCAGGCCGAGTGGTTGCCATTGGCATCTCCATGAAAAGAGAAGTTGGTCTGGGCAAAGGCGGTTTTATCAGCCTCGGACAGACCCGGAGGAATGTCTCCGGTGAGCTGGTCCTGCGCATCAGAAAACCCCGGGTAGTTAGCACTGCCAAAATGCATGGCGTAGATGAAATGGGTGGGATTCAGTAAGGGATTGTCCGCCAGACCCTGAAACGCGTAGATTTGGTCAGATTCATAGTTGAATGCCAGATCGCTAAATACTCCTGCACCAATTACCTGCCCGGGAATCAAACCACTGTTGGTCCACGTCCACGCGCTGCTGGTGGCATTGCTGGTTATCACGCTGCCTGCCGTAATAGACTGATTCAGAGTCAGTTTGATTAAAGACTCATTGCCAGCTCCTTGAGACGGATCTGCTCCATTGAACATTCCCTGACTGCTGCTCCAGCCGTTGTTGGTGAAGTAAATGACCTCTCCTGCGGCCATTGGATTCAGTGCCATCACTGAAAAGGTATCGCGATAATCATCATAACCGATGACGGCTAAATCCGAAGCTGTGACGGCGGCACCTAATGTTCCGAGCAGGAATGCTCCCCAAAAAATTAAAAAAAGAGTGTGGAATCGCCAATTTATTAAAGACTTCATGAATAACAGCTCTTCAATGAATCTTTATTTATAAAATAATCAACTTTCATTTACAAAAATGCGAAAGTGCCGCCGTATCGCCTCAGTGGGCTCGGGGCCATGGCCATCACGCTGTTTGGCTGCCGTTCTCAGCTTCTCTTGGACGGTTCCCAGTCCCCGTCCTTGGCTGCTCGAACATCAATGCTCGCAATTCCAGGGCGGGTGAACTCAATGCGGCGCTGCTTGTAGAGCGAGCCGAGCGCTTGCTTGAACGCCTTTTTGCTGGCTTCGAAGTGGCTGCGAATCGCTTCGGGATGGCTGTCGTCGTCAAAGTCGAGTCTGCCACCGTTGTTCTTGAGTGCTTCGAGAATGCGGTCCGTCAATGAGGCGACGCGTTGGTAGCCCGAGGCATCAAGGCTAAGGTCGATCTTGCCGCTGGGGTGAACGGCGCTGACGAAGCCGTTGAGGTTCTGTCCAACTTGGAGTGGTGCGCCGATGTTGGTGTGGTAGAGCAGGCCGATGTGCGTCCCCGCCACAATGGCATTGTAGCCCAGCGGCGTGCGCGCCGTGATGAGCAGTGGCACGGGCTGCGCGGGTTTAAACGGCGGGCGCTCGCGGCTCAGGTGTCGGTTCAGGCGTGTGGTGGCGATGATGCGGTCGGTTTTGTCATCCAGCATGATGTAGGCCACGACCTTGTCACCGACGTAAACTTGGTCCGCCTGCTCACGAAACGGCAGCAGGAGATCTTTGAGCAGGCCCCAATGCAAAAACGCGCCGATATTGCGGTTCACGCTCACGACTTCGAGGGTGGCAAACTCTCCCACCATGGCGAACGGCACCTCCGTGGTGGCCACGAGGCGGTCTTCGGAATCACGATAAATAAACACGTCCAGGGCATCGCCAATGCTGGTGCCCTTGGGGATGTAGCGGTTTGGCAGTAGAATCTCACCATGATCCCCCCCATCCAGGTAAATGCCGTGGGGCGTGCTGTGTAGGACGGTGAGGGAGTTGCGTTTGCCGATCTGAGCCATGCGGCGCAGACTAGACGCGCCAGCGGATCAATCCAGCGCCTACTTCACCTTCACCACGACCAGTTTCTCCGCGTCGCGGGCGAAGAGCAGGCCATTCGAGAAGGCATCATGGCTGCGATGCCCAGCGCGGGTGATCTGGCTGCGCTGGAGGAGATTGAATTTCTTCGGGTCGGCGGAGAATACCCAGAGTTCGCCAGACTCGCTGTGCAGCAGAATTTTGTCTCCCACCAAAATCAGCGTGCCACCCTGGAGGCGATCCGGCGCTTCCCAGGCGATTGTGCCATCGGCCACATCAATGCAGCGCAGCGTCATGCCGCTCTCCTGCCTGCCATGCAGGCCATAGACATATCCGGCGTGATAGATTGGCGTGGTGTAGTGGCTGTCGAGTAGGTCGGTTTTTTTCCAGACGTTGGTGAGTTTGCGTGCCGTCTTGTGCCACTGCCACAGGCCTGCACCCACATCATAAGCGGCGGTGAAAAACAGCCTGCCATCTCCACACGGCAACGGTGCGGCGGCATTGACGGAAGCGTCGATCTGCGCGCGGAAAAAGTCATCTGCCAGCACCTTGCCATCGCTGGTTTGCGTCAGAAGCACGCCGCGCCGAGTGAAGAAAGCACTCACTCCCTGCTCTCCTGGGAGCAGCACAGGGGAAGAGTAGCTCGCCTCGTCGTCCGTGGCCTGCCAGAGGAGTTTGCCCGTGGCGAGATCCAGCGCGATGATGCCCGCCCCGCCTTGCGCATTTTTTCCACCCACATTGAGCAGCACCTTGCCATCCGCGACGAGTGGTGAGCAGGCCCGGCCAAAGTATCCCTGCGGAGATTGGAGCTCAGCGACGGTGTCATAACTCCACAGCAGCGCACCCGTCTCAAAATCAAGTGCCTGCACGATGCCCTCCGGGCCATGCGTGATGACTTTGCCCGCAGCGATGCACGGCACGGCACGCGGCCCGTTGTCGAAGCCAAAGCTGTCGCGGTAGCTGGTGGGGTAGGCATGTTTCCAGATGGCTTTGCCGTCGGCGGCTGCCAGCGCCTCGGTGACGATCTCGCTGCCTTGGCGATGCGTCACGACCACGCGATTGTTGAAGACGACAGCGCCAGCGTGACCTGTGCCCAGCATGCGCTTCCACACGATCTCGGGTTCAGCAGTGCCGACGATGGCGGCTTCGTCGGTCGCCGTGCAGTTGCGTTGCGGTCCGAGATACTGCGGCCAGTCGCCTGCGTGCAGAGTGGTGAATGCGCAGAGAAAAAGAAGGAGCGGGCGCATGAAAATGAGGATGAGGATTAACTGACGAGGGAAAGATTGGGGTCCACATCCGCTTCCAAGAGCGAGGTGTGACCGATGCTGAAACGTTGCGCAGCGGCGAATGCAATCATAGCTGCATTGTCAGTGCAAAGATCCGGTCGTGCGAGCAGCAATTGCAGTCCTGCTTTCGCGCAGCGTGTGGTAAGCGCTGCACGCAGGCCCCGATTGCAACTGACGCCGCCGCTCACCGTGACGAGAGTCTCGCCGCACTTTTTCGCCGCGAGCAGCAGTTTTTCGACCAGCACCTCTATGATGGCTGCCTGCACGCTGGCGCTGAGATCGGCCAGCACCTGTTCGTTTTTCAGATCGAGTCGCGGCAGCTCATACAGCACGGCGGTTTTTAGGCCGCTGAAACTGAACTCCAGGCTGCGCCCATCCAGAAAGCTGCGTGGAAAGGCGAAGGTATTGGGATCGCCCCGTGAGGCGAGCTTGTCGATTTCCGGCCCGCCGGGGTAGGGGAGGCCGATCATCTTGGCGACCTTGTCGAAGGCTTCGCCGGCGGCATCATCGCGAGTGCGCCCCAGCAGTTCGTAGTGACCCACGCCATGCACGCGCACGAGCATCGTGTGTCCGCCGCTGACGATGAGCGCCACGCAGGCACGCACTGGGCCGTTGTCGTTCATAAACGGGGAGAGCAGATGCCCCTCCATGTGGTTCACGGCCAGGAAGGGTTTGTTTTCAGCAATGGCGAGTGCTTTGGCCATTGACGTGCCGATGAGCAGTGAACTGACCAGCCCCGGGCCGCTCGTGGCTGCGAAGGCCGCCATGTCGCCGAGCGTTTTCCCCGCGTCCGCCAAAACCTGCTGCACCAACGGTCGAACATGGAGGATGTGATTGCGTGAGGCCACCTCCGGCACGACGCCACCGTATGGGCGGTGGATTTCGATCTGGGAGGCGATGCGGCTGGCGATCAGCCCGCCTTCCAGCGTGCAAATAGCCGCAGCGGTCTCATCGCAGGAGGATTCAAGGGCGAGCAGGCAGTCTGGCATGGCAGGCTATGCATGGAGTAAAAACTGGCAGACAGCATGCAGAATCCAGTTTTGAAGAGGGCAAAAAAAAGCCGCCGTCCCCCGGTTGGGTGGAGAACAGCGGCGCACAGACAGTTTCCTGTCAGATTTGAGCTTCTGACCGTCTTTGCAGTCGGCCTTCGCTTTGGCGTTGCACTTCGCACATGCCTTCTTAGCTGGAACAGGATGCAGGAAGCATCACGGACGCAGCGACAGAACAGTGGCAAGACGGATCACGGAATGATCACACGTTAGCTTCACAATCTACCGCGCTAGGCGGCGGACTGCTTACTTGCCGTGGTGCATTGGTGGTGGCGGCGGCGGAGGAGCAGGCTGCTGGCAAGCGGAGAGAACGGCGGAAGCCGCGATGAGGGTGAGGATAGCGATTTTCATGTGTGTGTGGGTGTTAACCTGTTTGTTAAGCTTCCCATCCACCAGACTCCTGGCAGCGGGATTTTTCGAGATTAACGACAACTTCTGTTTTTGCAAACATCCAAATGCATTCTCTGCGAAAACCCGCAATAGAAGCATGGGTACGTAGAAATTTGGGACTACCAGAATGTCAGGCGTTATTTCAAGGGACTCACCCAAAAGGTCCGCTTTCTCCCAAACCGTAGGCTGTTCCCATGATTTCACCGTCATCTTCGGCGAAAAAGATGCGCAGCGGGCGGCAGCACACTTCGCAGTCGTAGTCCACGTCACAGGGCACCTCGTCATAGGACGGCGCAGGAACTTCAAACTCCTGAAAACAACTCGGGCAGGTAACGGGTGTGGTGTGCATCAGCAGCAAGGAAACGCTGCATAGCTGTCTGCGCACGCAGGAATGTTTGGGGCAATATCATTTTAGCCCTGCCAGAAACGCGATGACGTCTGTTGCTTCCTGTTCCGTCAGGCTTTGCAGCAGGCCTTCGGGCATCAGCGATGTCGGCAGCGGCTGCTGGCTCTTGACTTGATCACGCGCAATCGTCTGTGGCTGGCCACTGGGGAGCTTGAGCGTGAGGGGGCCGCCAGCGGGATTGACGAGGAAACCGCTCTGCACGCTGCCGTCTTTCAAGGTGACGATCCATGTCTCATAGCCTTTGGCGATGACCTTGGAGGGCTGGTGCAGGCTTTCGAGGATTTGCTCACGTGAAAGCCGCGAACCTACCTTGCTCAAATCCGGGCCGAAATCGCGGCCAATGCCGTTGACGATGTGGCAGGCTAGGCAGGCTGCGAGTTTCCCGGTCATGCTGACGAGTTCGCCGCCGTGCTTCGCATCGCCTTTGGCCGCGAGGAGTTTTTTCGTATCAAAATTCATGCCGAGGGTTTTGACGCGCTGGTCGGGTGGGAGGAAGCGTTCAAAGTAGCAGGAGATGTCAGGATTGGATATTTGGATGAAGGATGGATCAAACTTGGTTTCGTTGCGTGAAATCATGCTCGCCGTGATGAGGGCTTCGCTGGGAGTGTTTGGAGGCGTGTGAGGGCGGGGCTGAACTTCACCCACAGCAATCCAATCCCAGAGCAGCTGAAAACCCTGCGGATCGACTTCGCGTGCGCCGATCATGGGCATGTGGCCGGTGCCACTGCGCGCGATGCGTGCAAGCAGCACGCTTTGTGCAGGCTTTCCTGGGGAGATGACTCGGGCGTCTGTCAGTGAGAAATCACCACGAGTGGGTTTTTCACTCAGCATCATCGTCTCTGCTGTCGGCAAGTCCGCATTCACCATGAGCGGCACGCTGCCGCCGCCGTGGCGGCGGTGGCAATGGGCGCAGTTGGCGTGCAGCCAGGAGCGGGCGCGGGATTCGAGGGCGGCCTTGGTGTCGTGGCTGGAGACGAGGTGCTTCTTCAATCTTTCCAGAAAACGGCCATCGAACAGTCCGACTGATTCGGCTGGCTTTTTACCGCCGATGCTGATGAGTTGATCGGGCTGAAATCCCAGGGCGAAACCGCCCCAGTTGTTATGACAGCGGGCGCATTCGGCGCGGCCATGGATGCGCCAGGGCTGCTTTTGCACGGTAAACTCGGCACCATCAGCGGCGACGAGTTCGGCATCGGTTCCTTTATCATTCCAACGATAAGAGTAGCCGTTCCAGGAGTCGCCATCGAAGTGGAGCACCTGAGTCTCGATACGCTGCTGCGTGGCAGGCCAGGTGATGGTGCGGGCGAGGACGGACTCAGTGGGCCAGACGACGACGTTTTTGTCCACCTTGATCGACTTCCCTGCGGGTAGGGCGATGAACCGCGATGCCGTAGCACCATCCTGCCACATCGGTTCGGCGATCTCAAAGGGCAGCACGCCGACGGCGGGTGTTTGCGCGGCGGTGTCTTGGAAGAGACCCGTGTCGCTGAGTTTGCGTGGGAACTGGCTCGGTTTGCCGACGGCGGGGTTCGGCGCGAGGCGGTAGATGCGCGTGTCGTTTTCCCAGTTCATCCAATACATCTCACCATCCGCGCTTTGACCAAAGGTGACGATCTTGTGTGGGGTGTCGGCGATTTCCTCGCGGCGTGTGACCTGCTTGCCATCATGCCATAGCGCCCAGATTTTGCCGGTCTCGTAGTCGCCGTAAATATAGGCTCCGCGCAGTTCGGGAAAGCGTGTGCCGTGATAGACATAGCCACCGGTGATGCTGGCGGCCTCCGTGTGCGGATGCGCGGCCACGGGCGGGATGATCGGCTCGGGGCGCGCAGTCTCAGGCTTGATCGGCTGGCTCGCTTCATACGCGCTCCAGCCATGATTGCCGCCGCGCTGCACGAGATGAATCATCTCCCACAGTTCCCAGCCCACATCGCCGCACCACAGGCGGCCCTGGGCATCGAAGCTGATCTTCCAAGGGTTGCGAAAACCGAAGGCCCAGATCTCCGGGCTGGCCTGCGGTGTTTTCAAAAACGGATTGTCCGCAGGAATCGCATACGCTTTGCCGTTCTCCGCGTGATCCACGTCGATGCGCAGGATGGAAGAGAGCAGATCGCTCAAATCCTGCCCAGTGTTCAGCGGGTCGGGAGGGGAGGGGACTTCCGAGTCGCCAGTGGAAATATACAGCATGCCATCAGGGCCGAACTGCAGCGAAGCCCCATTATGGCCACCGCTGCGCCAGGTCAGCAGCACGGTCTCCGATTTGAGATCGAGCACTGGCGGGTCCTGCTGCGTGAGTTTGAAGCGCGCGAGCTTGGTGCCGTCGGGTATTTTGTCGGCATAGGCATAGCAGAGGAAGACGAAGCCGTTTTCCTTCCAGTGAGGATGAAACGCAATGCCGTAGGCGTATTGCAGGGCCGGATGGTCAGGCTTGAGGTCGATCAGCAGATCTTGGTGAGACGCGTCTGGCGTATCCTTGAAGCTCCAAATTTTGCCGCCCTTTTCGACGGCGACAAAGCGTCCCGAGCCAGGAATGGGGATCATTTCCAACGCTTCATGGAGTGCCATGGCGGTGAAAACTTGCTCCGCGATGCAGGGCTTGGGGGCTTCCGGTGAACCGTGGATGCGTGAGGCGGTCCACTGCGCATGAAGCGCGGTGCTGAAGACGAGGCAGAGGAGAAACACTCGGTGCATGCACGCATGATGGAATGAACAGGTGGCTTTCGCCAAGCCTGAAATGCGCACAACATTTTCCAGGGCTGTAGTTGCTGCTTGTGCCTGCACGCCGGTTGTTGGTAGTCTATGGGCATGAATGCCCCGCTTTACCTCCTGCTGCTGTCACTCACAGCCGTTCATCTGAACGCCGCTGACCGCTCTGGCGGGGCGGCGGCGGTTGATCTGAGTTCGCACTCTGCGCTCCGCGGTGGCACTCTCGTGCGGGAAAAGCGTGAGGTGCGCGTGCAGGAGGGCAAAGGCCGCATGCAGCAGTCCAATTCGGCCAGTGGTTTTCTCATCCGCTTTGTGCAGCGGGTGAATCTCGTCCGGCGACTGCTGAATAGTGAAACTGAGGAAGTGCAGGTGCGCGAGATGGCCTGTGAACTGACCAATTACACCGGCACGGCTCCACCGCCAGCCGAGCAGCCCTCGCCCTTGGTCGGCAAGACCCTCCGCCTGCGCAAATCGGACGGAAAATGGAAAGCCGCCATGATCGGCGGCAAGGCCACCGTGGAGCAGTTGAAGTTCCTGAATGACCTGGCTTTCACCAGGCTGCTGCTGGAACTCCCCGAAGCCTGCCTCCTCAACCAGAGCCGCAAACCCGGCGAGACCTGGAAGGTCAGCATCAATGAGTCCAGCGGCAAGGACTATGGCGCAGTGGTCGCGAAGGACATCGAATGCACGCTGGCCGCCGTGGATCAGCGCCCGGACGGACCGCTGGCCACCGTTCATCTGGTGGGCAATTTCAGCATGGAGCGGCCCATGAACTTTCTCAGCCGCATCGAGGTGGCCTTTGATGTCACGCTCGTCCGCCGCCTCTCGGACATGCTGGATGTGGACACTAAAATCACTGGCCACTTCAAGAATATCGGTCTCGTCAATGATCGAGACGGCAAGGAAACACAGCTCACCCTGGAACTGCCCTACACTCTGGTCCGCACCCAGGCGGTCGAGCGCAAATAGCCGCGCCGCGTAAAAAATCGTCTTTCACATTCGACTTTCGCCATTCTTTCTCCTTCTTCCCCGCCTCAACTCAACCTCATACACGACATGCCACGCCCCGTCACACTCTTCACCGGCCAGTGGGCCGATCTTTCCGTTGATACCATGATCCAGAAGGCCAAGGCCTTCGGTTATGACGGTGTCGAACTTGCCTGCTGGGGCGACCACTTTGAAGTGGACCTGGCGGATCAGGCCTACTGCGATGCCAAGCGCGCCAAGCTGAAGGCTGCGGGCATGCAGTGCCACGCCATCTCCACCCATCTCGTCGGTCAGGCGGTGTGTGACAACATCGACCCGCGCCATGCGCAGATCCTCCCCCCACACATCTATGGCGACGGCAATCCTGAAGGCGTCCGTCAGCGCGCCGCTGAAGCACTCATCAAGACCGCGCATGCGGCGAAGCGTTTCGGCGTCAGCGTCGTCAACGGCTTCACCGGCAGCAGCATCTGGCACCTCGTCTATTCCTTCCCGCCAAACCTCCCCGGCCAGATCGACGCTGGCTACAAAGACTTCGCCAAGCGCTTCACTCCCATTTTTGATGAATATCAAAAGCTCGGCATTCGCTACGCCCTCGAAGTGCATCCTACAGAGATCGCTTTCGACATCGCTAGCGCCGAGCGCGCGCTGCAAGCCGTCGATTATCATCCCGCCTTCGGCTTCAACTACGACCCCAGCCACTTCGGCTACCAGGGCGTCGATTACGTGAAGTTCCTCTACAAGTTCAGCGACCGCATTTTTCACGTACACATGAAGGACGTTGCCTGGGGCATCGGTGACGGCACTGCCGGCGTCTTCGGCGGCCACGTCGATTTCCACAAGCCTAGCCGCTACTGGGACTTCAAGTCCGTCGGCCGTGGCAACATCAACTTCGAGCGCATCATCCGCGCCCTCAACGACATCGAGTACGGTGGCCCGCTGAGCGTCGAGTGGGAAGACGGTGCGATGGACCGCGAGTTCGGCGCTGCTGAATCCGCCGCCTTCGTGAAGAAGATCGACTTCCCACCGAGCAAGATCATCTTCGACGCGCAGTTTGCGGAGAACAGCAAGTAAAGTGCTCCGCACACTCCGTGTGCGACATCAGCAACACTTCGACGGCCCGGGATCACTTCCCGGGCCGTTTTCGTTGCAGACATTGACCTCACACGTGGCGGATGATAGTCTCTGCACATGACCTTGACCGTGGAAATACCTGACGTGGCTGCTCCAGCCTTGCGGGAGAGCTTTGGCGAGATGTCGCGTGCAATGATCGAGAGTTTCGCTGTCGAAGGTTATCGTTCCGGCAGGATTTCGGCCTTTACCGTGGGTCAGCTTCTCGGTCATGGCTCTCGCTGGGAGACTCAGGACTTTTTGGCGGAACACAATGCCTGGCCGGGACAAACGGTGGCGGAGTTGGATCGTGAACTCGGCGGCCTCGCCAGCGTGTAGTACCCATGATCGTCGTCACAGACGCTTCTCCTTTGCTCTATCTGGTGCTGCTGGGAGCAGATCATCTGCTGGCTGACTTGTATCAAAATGTGATCTGCCCTGAGACCGTGCTGCGGGAATGCTGCCACCCACACGCACCTGAGAAACTGCGCCAGTGGGCCGCGCATCCGCCTGAATGGCTGCATGTGCTCGCCGATGCCGCAGACGCACTGCCTGGACTGCTGCATCTCGACCCCGGCGAGCGGGCGGCCATCCAGACCGCACATTCGCTCGGGGCCAGGATCGTACTGATGGACGAAAAGAAAGGCCGCTTGGCCGCTGAGTCGCTAGGCTTTGTTGCTGTAGGCGTAATCGGAATCATCACGACAGCCGCACGTCAGGGCATGATTGATTTTGAACCGGTAATTCGGCGGTTGATTGAGACAACGAACTTCCGTGTGTCTGATGCCGTTCTCGACAGGGCGCGTGCTACGCTGACTAGACCGCCTGAGCCGTTTCGTTGATTGAATCAAATCTCCAATGTGGCACCCTCACTCATCATGGGCATCGCAAAAGCCAGAGCCGAACACACCGTCGAGGAGTACTACGACCTGGAAGAAAACGAGGTGTACAAAAGCGAGTTCAGAGACGGCGAAATAATCCCCATGGAGGGTCGAGCCAGCTTGAATCGCTCAAAGCTTACGTGCTCGTTTCGCAGACCAGCCCGCACATCGAGATCTACGAACGCCACGGTGACGGCTTCTGGTTCCTCACCGAAGCCAAGGGGCTTGATCAAGAACTCGCCATCAAAAGTCTCGGCATCCAGCTTCCCCTGCGGAGGTTATGACCGCATGAAGTTTGGGAAGAAAAACTCCTGAGCGCTGGCTCGTTTCATTTTCACTCCACGGCTTTCCGCAGCTCCATCACGGTGCTGACGATATTCTCCTCCGTCTTGTCGCTCCAGCGTGTGGGATGGGTGCCGTAGATCATGGCACCGCCGCCTTCGTAGCCGCCTTCCTGCCAGATGCGGAGGCTGGGGATGTAGGCCATGACGTCGTTGGTGTAGCCGCTGATCCAGACGATGGGATCTTTGAGGTCCTGCTTGAGGCGGAGAGAGTAGTCCACAACGACTTCGCCGCCGAGGGTGACCCAGGTGAGGTCGTTGCCGAGGCGGAGGACCTGTACGGGATAGGGATAGGTGGTGGGCAACTGCCCTTCATCGGCGATGCGCTGCAGGATGCGTGTGCCATGCGCGACCAAATATTTGTTCGTGGATTTTTGTTCTTCGAGAAGCTGTTCCTGGGTTGGCAGCTTGTCATAGGCCAGTGGGATCTCGCGGTAGGCTGCACGGATGGGGCCCTTGAGGCGCTGCATGTGGGTTTCCAGCGCGGCCTGTACGGACGTGGCGAGTGATTTGCCATGGGTCTGCGCGAGTTCCGTTTTATTGCGCGGGTAGGGGTTTTGATCGCCGCTGCAACCATTCGCAAACATCGCCACGGCATCGGGGTGGGCTTTTTCAATCTCCTGCTGCGCATAGCCCGCGTAGTCGCCACTGAATTTCTGATGGCCGAGGGTGGTGCAATGGCAGGAGTAGCCAAAGATGATCGCGATGTCCTTGCCTTCGGCGCTGCTGGCTTTGAGCACGGGCACCGTTTGGTCCACCGGGCCATTTGGATTCGGGAAATTGTTCCAGCCGCCTTGGCCATCCGGCGTGCGTCGGTTCATGGAGACCCCGCAGCGTGCGGTGCTGTAGTCGAGATGCGCGGGGACTGATTTTTGAAGAGCTTCGCCGACCAGTTTTACCAAGGTGTTCTCCAACTGGGACGTGTATTCAGCGGCTTCCTTTTCACGCAGAGCCAGATCATCCGCGCCATGAATCTTGCTCGTGCGCAGCTCCGGTCCGCTGTGAGTGTGGGAGGCGTTGATGGCGAGGTTTGCGGAGTCGATGCCGTGCTCCTTCTTCACACGTTCAGCGACGGCGAGGCGGAGATTTCGTGGGACGCCGATCAAATCCATGGTGATGAGAGCGAAGCGTCCGCCCGATTGATCGGTGAGCACGAATGCTTTCGCATAGAGATCGAGTTCCACGCCTTCGGAGGGTTTGGTGCGGGCTGCGTAACCTGCCATCCACATGGATTTCTCGGGGGTGATTTTGGCGGAGGCCGCGCCGGCCTTCCAAGCGGGCGGTTCAGGTGCGGGAACAGCGGCGATGACGAACACGGCGAGGAGGATGGGCAGCCAGAGCTTCATGAAGGAGGGGTAAGCATTGCGGGCCTTGTTTCTTTCCTTGCCTCCGGAGTTTAAAACCGGAAGAATTGACACATGAAACTCAGTGTGCGGCTTCCGATGTACCTCTGCGCAGTGACGTTCCTGGGATGTTTCATTGTTCAGGTCCTCTTCGGTGGCATTGTTCGCAGCGGACCGCTTCCCACACGAGAGCAAGCTATCGGCGATCTCACTCAGGCAACGCCGCTCGAACGTGCGGCTTTTGAGGACGATGCGGCGTTTTTCGAGCCCATTCGAAAACCCGGCTCTGGAGACTGGCTGGCCGAGCAAGATGAGGTGGGCCAGATTGTGGAAGAGTATCGCCTCGCGTTATCGGCTTTGAAGCCGTCACCGGAGCAGAAGGCGCTCTACATGCTGCCGCTAGGCCAGTTTCAATCTGGAGCTGCGCCGTCGCTCGCCAAGCTGCGTGAATTCTGCGCGGCCTTCTTCGGCATGGACACGCGGCTTCTGGGGGCGGTTCCATTGGAAAAGGTGCCAGCCAAGCGGCGAATCTTTGGGGCCTCGCGCAAGCTGCAGCTCTGCACCACGGACATTCTACAATGGCTGCCCGGCAAAAAATCACGCGACGCCTACTCGATCATCGCGGTGACGATGGAGGACCTCTATCCTGACGAGGCGTGGAATTTTGTCTATGGCGAGGCGATGCTGCACGGCGGCGCGGGCGTCTTCAGCTTCGCGCGCTACGATCCGGCGTTTTACGGTGAAAAACGCAATGACCAGACGAGTGCACTCATCTTGCTTCGAAGCTGCAAGGTGCTTGCCCATGAAACTGGACACATGTTTGGCCTGATGCACTGCGTCTTCTTCGAGTGTCTCATGAACGGATCGAATCATCTCAAGGAGGCTGATTCGCAGCCGATTCACCTGTGCCCTGTGTGCCTGCGCAAGCTTCAGCTGGGCGCGGGGTTTGATCTGCTGAAGCGTGAAGAGGCGCTGCTCAAATTTTATGAAGCGAACGGGATCAAGGAGGAGGCCGAGTGGTCGGGGCGCAGGATTGGAAAGATGCGTGCGGCAAAGTGATGCTGGGGTGCAGCGCTTCATGCGGCGTGTCTTGATCCGCACTCTGACAACGGGAATACTGATGCTGGAGGGGTGGAGCGTGCTGGCATCGCTACGCGATGCAAATGCCTGAGGGACGAATGAGATGCGCGACGACGAGGGGTGTCGCTTCGCTCAACCCCTCGCTACATGCTTTGATGGCTCCGCCATCAGGACCGAGTTGCATCCACCTGCTGGTATTGAGAGGGGCAAAAATCGGGAGCGATTTCGTGTGTCAAGCCATGGCTCCGACAAAAGTTTTTCACATGTGATCTTGAATGGTTGCTGCCCGTGATCGTCTCGCTAACTCCACCCATCTCAACCGAATTTCATCGTTCACATTTCCCTTTCCCAACCATGTCTGCTGCCAACGAACTCAATATCAATGTCACTCACGTCGAGCGTGTCGCCAAGGAACTGGGCCTGCGGGCCATCCAGGTCGGCGCGACGGCCAAACTCTTTGCCGATGGGGGGACGGTGCCGTTTATCGCCCGTTACCGGAAAGAGGCCACGGGGTCTCTGGACGAAGTACAGATCTTAAATATTCAGGAGCGCATGACGCAACTGGTGGCGCTGGACGACCGCCGCACGGCGATTGTGAAATCCCTCGAAGAGCGCAAGCTGATGACGGATGTCCTGCGGGCAAAGATCGACAAAGCGGAAACGATGAATGCCCTGGAGGACATCTTTGCGCCGTTCCGTCCGAAGCGCCGCACGCGTGCGACGATCGCGAAAGAAAAAGGGCTGGAGCCACTGGCGGATTTCATTGAGGCCAATCTCATGACGCATGGTGTGGACCTGACGGGCGAGGTGGCGAAGTTTGTGAATCCAGATCACGAAAACGAAGAGCTGCGCGTTAAGGATGCCGCCGATGCGCTCAGTGGCGCGCGCGACATTATCGCGGAGCGTATCAGCGATCATGCAGAGGCGCGTGCGACCTTGCGCAAATTTTTTGCGGAGCAGTCCACGGTCGTTTCCAAGGTCATGTTTGGGAAAGAGAAAGAAGAGGAGGCGCAGAAGTTCCGCGACTACTTTGACTGGAGCGAGCCGCTGAAGGCCATCCCATCACACCGCATGCTTGCCATCCGTCGTGGGGAAAAAGAAGGCTTCCTGCTGATGCGCATCCAGCCAGGTGAGGACACGGCGATCAAGATGCTCGAGAACCTCTTCGTCAAAGGAGGCAATCTCTGCTCTGACCAGATGAAGCTGGCCTGTGCGGACAGCTACAAGCGCTTGATGAGTTCCAGCATGGAGACTGAGGCGCGTCTTGAATCCAAGAAGAAAGCAGACACCGAAGCGGTGCGCGTGTTTGCTGACAACCTGCGCGAGCTGCTGCTGGCGGCGCCGCTGGGACAGAAGCGTGTGCTCGGGATTGACCCCGGCTTCCGCACGGGCTGCAAGGTGGTGGTGCTCGATGCGCAGGGGCAGCTTCTCTACAACGATGTGATCTACCTGCTCGGCGAGGGCAGTGGTCTGCTGCATGCGAAAAACTTGGTGCTCAATCTGGTGGATCGTTACAAGATTCAGGCCATCGCGATTGGCAATGGCACTGCGGGCCGTGAGACGGAGATGTTTGTGAAGAAGATCGGTGTGCCGGCTTCGATTCCTGTGATCATGGTGAATGAGAGCGGTGCGTCGATTTACAGTGCCAGCGAAGCCGCACGTGAGGAGTTCCCGGATCAGGATCTCACGGTGCGTGGTTCGGTTTCCATCGCACGACGTTTGATGGATCCGCTGGCGGAATTGGTGAAGCTTGATCCGAAGTCCATCGGCGTGGGCCAGTATCAGCACGATGTGGATCAGAACCAGCTCAAGACGAGTCTTGATCAGGTGGTGATCAGCGCGGTGAATGGCGTGGGTGTGGAGTTGAACACGGCGAGTAAGCAGTTGCTCAGCTACGTGTCCGGCCTGAACAGCACGCACGCGTTGAACATCGTGGCGTTCCGCAACGAGAACGGCCCCTTCAAGAGCCGCAAGGATCTCATGAAGGTACCACGGCTCGGCGATAAAGCCTTCGAACAGGCGGCAGGCTTCCTGCGCATCCGTGATGCCTCACATCCGCTGGATGCGAGCGCAGTGCATCCTGAGCGCTACCCGCTCGTCGAAAAAATGGCGGCTGACATTGGCTGCACAGTGCCAGAGCTCATGCAGCGCGCTGACTTGCGCCAGAAGCTGGACCTCAAGAAGTATGTGAGCGAAGACGTGGGCCTGCCGACACTGCAGGACATTATGAACGAACTCGCCAAGCCAGGGCGCGATCCGCGTAAACAGTTCGAGGTCTTCAGCTTCGCTGAAGGTGTGAACGACATGAAGGACCTCACTGTGGGCATGAAGCTGCCGGGCATCGTGACGAACGTGACGGCCTTTGGTGCCTTCGTGGACATCGGCGTGCATCAGGACGGCCTCGTGCATGTGAGTCAGCTCAGCGACACGTTTGTGCGTGATGCGGCGGAAGTCGTCAAGGTGGCGCAGCGTGTGCAAGTGACGGTGACGGAAGTGGACATTCCGCGCAAGCGCATCGCCTTGAGCATGAAGTCGAAGCCTGACTTTGAAAAGAAGCAGGGCGCTGTAGGACCTCGCCCGGCGGGTGGTCCTGCCGGCGGTCAGCGTAGCTTTTCCAGCAGCGGCGGTGGCCAGCGCAGCTCCGGCGGTGGCATGGGCAATCCCTTTGGCGGTGGCGGCGGCGGTGACTGGTTCACTGCGGCGGCGCAGAAGGGGAAGAAGTAGTTCGCCTGTCTGCTTTCTTGCCACTCCGTGATCTTCCCGTACGATTAACTCATGAAATCGGCCTACCTCCTCACACTGACTCTGCTCCTCACGCAATGTGTTGACCCTTACGGGCAGAACGGGGCTGATCCCTATGCGAATCCGTATCGCCAGGACATGCGGGATCAGGGCTCGCAGATGAACAGCATGGCGTTTGAGCGGGGTCAGCAGGATGGGCAGTCGGATGCGCAGCAAGGCCAGAGCCAGAACTACCAGCGTTATCCATCGCGCTTTGATCGCAATACCGAGATGGCTTATCGCGACGGTTACAATCAGCGTTTCAGCCAGATGGTCAGCAGCCAGGGGCAGCTCGGCACCTCTCCCAATCAGGGAGTGCCACAGCAGCCAACGCAGGGGGCGGCGCAACAACCGCCACCACGAGATCCGATCTACAACCAAGGTTACGACTACGGTCTGCGTGACCGCACCGGCGGACGGGTGGCTGATCCGACGGCGTATGTCGGGCGTTATGATCCGCGTTATCGCGCCAGCTTTGAACGTGGCTACAACGAAGCCTTTACTACCGGCTCCTCCAGTAGCGCCCCCGGTGCAGGCGGGAGTTCGTGGTATCGTTAACTGCTATATAAAAACACCGTCATGGCAGGCCATGACGGTGGTCTTGTTTTGAAATGACGGTGCGGCGCAGCGCTTATTCCTGAGCAGCAGCTTCAGGAGCGGCGGTCTCAGCAACTTCAACGGCAGGAGCAGCGACTTCGGCAACTTCAAGCGCAGGAGTGGCCTCGGCGGCGACTTCAGCAGCCTTGGGCTTGGTCGGGGCCTTCTTGGCGGCGACTTTTTTGGCAGGAGCCTTCTTGGCGGTTTTGGCTTCGGATTTGACGGCGCGTGCTTTGCGGGAGACGCCAGCCTTGGCCAGAGCTTTCTTGCGGGCAAGATAAAGCTTACGGCGGCGGCGTTTGATGACTTTGTTCAGTTGTTGACCCATGATGGATGATCGGTTGTCGTTTACGGTTTTGAGGGCGGCAAGAGTTCCACTGATCAAGGTCGAATCAAGATCAAATGCAGTCCACCCCCGGTTTCCCAGGATTAGTGGTCGTCAAAACCCAGTTTTGCGCCGTTTTTAGGGCTTTTTGTCCCCGGCTTTCGATTCGCTGCCAGATTTGGGCGCTTCGGCTTTGGATTCCAGGCGGGGTTCCACGCGGTTCGCGGCCTGCTGAGTTGGCGGAACTTTAAACAATTTGCCGGTGTAGGGGCATTTCACGGTCTGGCCAGCGCTCATGCCGGACACATCCACCAGTTGGGTTTTTCCTGCGTGGGGGCTGTTGACCATGTTCATGCGGCCCGGAACTGCGGTGCCATAGGGCAGGTTGTCAGTGGCCGGAGTGGAGGTAACAGCACCACTATTGGTCTGCGGTGTTGTATTGGCAGGTGCTGGATTATTGGCGATGTGCGCTTGCGGAGTTGGTTCGTCCACCTGAGTTTTTACCCCTGGGCTGCGGTCTTCTGACTGGCGGTTCGACCTCGAACGAGGCACATGTCTAGCACTGCTTGAGCCTGACTGACGGGGGGTGAGATAGCTGTTAGAAGCGTAGCCAGAGGAGCCTGTGTCGCTGTAGCGGATATGGGTCGGCATGCCGGAATTCCAATTGGAAAACCAACTGTTAGCAGGACTCGACCTGCGCTGTGGATAGGCATAGCGCTGGGCGTACGAGCCGCCAGTGCGGAAGGGCGGCGACGGACGCTGGTGCAGGTAAGGCAGCAGTCCATTCGCCTGAATGTAGCTCCAGGCCTGATGCGGTGGCATGGAGCACTGGACCAGAAGAACAACTGGCGACAGCATGGGGGGTGTAAAGTCTGTTCTGTAAAAGGCTTTAGCCTTGCAATGCACGCCCCATTGGGGGCTGCGGAGTGAGGCGAGCGT
>CAINGK010000155.1 GCA_903848465.1 uncultured Verrucomicrobiota bacterium | reverse complement strand
TCAGGATCGAGGCAGGCACGAAGCTCATCACAGCCTTGACGAACACGCCCAACACCTGTTCAATCGCTCAGAGGTGACTCACTTTTGATCCGCGATCCGCTGCACTTTTGATCCGCGTTTTATACAAACACCGAAATCGACAGAAGCAGACTGAAATAGACGGATTTCATATCGTTTTCCAATGGGGTTTGATTGCGACACCTCACGTGAGGTGGTCTGCCGGTTTTTACACTACCGATGGATGAGTGTAAAGAAAACACCTCGGCTCCTATGCTCGTGGCTGAATGGAAAGCCCGACCCTCCAACGCCTCCTGGCGAGATTGAAGCAGTTGCGAACGCAACTGGGGCTGACGCAGGAAGAGTTTGCCGACAAATTCGGTTTGTCCTACAAGTATTATCAGGCCGTTGAGGCAGGGCGGAAAAAGGACCTTCGCCTGTCCACCTTGGATCGTCTTGCGGCCATCCACGGATTGGAAGCTTGGCAATTGCTGCTGCCCATTCAAGTCAAGTCTCCGGCCAAGGCCGTTGGTGTTCGCAAGGCGCTGAAAATCAAAGATGTCAGAAAATGAAAGCGGCTCCGGTGGGCATTCCCGGAGCCGCTGGTGTGCTCAGTGCCATTTTTTGCACTCGTTGAAGAACTCGCAACTGCCGCACTGCAAGCCAGGCGCGGGCACGAAGTCCTCCATTTCCAGTCCTCGCACATAGGAGTGGATCATCCGCAGCAGCTTGTCCTGCTGCTGCTGGCTGGCCGGACCGCTGCGGGTGACCACCAGCTTCGGTGTTTTGAGCCGCACCAGATGATGCAGTTCAATGCCGCTCTCCTGCCGGTCGGTCGCCTCGCGGTAGAGCATGGCGTACGAGGTCGTCTGCACTTCGGTGAAGTGCAGCACCTTCTCGCCGTCGGGTGTGCGGCTGGTCGTCTTGTAATCGACGATGCAGCCGCCCTTCCGCACGAGATCCATGATGCCTACCAGCCTAGGCAGGCCATGCCGGGCGAGGTCCAATTCGACCGAGACCTCTACACCTTCGGGGCGCTCATCCAGTGGGATGGGCGTGTCGCGCAGGTAGGTTTCCAGCAGGGCGAAGGCACCGGCCTTGGTGCTCTCTTCTTCATCGCCCCAGTTGATCGGCTCATCCGCCTCAGCACTGGCCCATGCCTGATCAAACACAGTCCTGACCATGTCATCCAGCAGCGGGGCTTTGCGCCAGCGGGCGAGATTCCACTGCTGCAGGACTGCATGAACGACGGTGCCGACCCGCATGGCCGAAGAGGGCTTCTTCGGCAAACCGCTGAGGTAGCGGAAAAAGAACTTCAACCGGCACGACAACCACGTTCCCAGGCGGGACGCGGAAATCGTTTCCAGCAGTTCGTCCTTGGTGCGACCCACCTTGGCGGCGGGTTCATGATCGGGTGATGCGATCATGAGGACATTCCTCCTGCTGGAGGTTTCGACACGGTGCGAACCTGTGCGGCATAACCCGCGAGGTCCGGCCGCGACTGAGCATTGCCATGAGGCTTGCCATTGCGCCGAGCGCCGCCATTGTAACGCTCGAACAGCTCGTCGATCAGACCGCTGGCCTGAAGGCGATCAAGCTGGCGAACGCCGGCACCGAACATCTCCTGCGCGATCTGTTCGACCTCGCTCTTGTCGAGGTTCTTTTCGCGCACGACCTTTTCGATGAGGCCACGCTGCTTGTCACTGCAACGCCAGGCTCCAGTGCTGGAGCCGTTGGCGTTCCCGTTGCCATTGCCATTGGCATGGTGGTGACTCCTGCCGTTGGTGGCAGGTGGGGCTGCACCATTGCTGGCGCTGCCGTAGGTATGAGCATCGGGCATGAACCCGACTTCCTGGATGGACTGATCCACCGCATCCTGCAGAAGGCGGTAGAGCCTGCTGCTTTCCTGCTCGACCTGCGAGAGGTCGGTCAGTTCCGTGCGAATGGACACGGAGTATTGATGGGAGCTGTAGCCGGGCAGGCCCAGCTTTTTTGCGTAGTTTGCTTCGAGGACGATAGCCATGATCTGATTCTCCTTGTGGTTGATGGTGGGATGACGGCACAAAAAAGCCCGGCGTGTGGGCCGGGCATGATGGTGACGTGGTGGTGTTGATCCGGTCATTGATGCCGGTCCGATGGATCAGATCGGACCGGTGGTGCTTCAGCGACGCAAACATCCGACGGCGTCAGGCTCAGGAGGCGCAAACCCTCGGCGACCAAACTGCTGGCGAGAGCAGTCATGGGGATGCCTTTGGATTTGGCCGCATGATAGAGCGGCGAGATGAGGCTGTGCTGAAGCCGGGGCGAGTAGTATTTGGACTGCGCCATGAGAGTGTTCC